>JBHIER010000175.1:0-7103 GCA_046760705.1 bacterium | reverse complement strand
GGAATTGCCCCACCAGTGGTGGGCCAGCTCATGGGCAATGACATAATCCCGTTCATGGGTGCCGGTGATATAGGAGGAATTGAAGCTCGTGCATGTCTGGTGCTCCATGGCCGCATAATAACCGTCGTATTCGGCCATTCCATACTTTTCGTCGATGAAGGGGTATTCGGTGTACTTTGAAGCGAAGAAGTCGATCATTCCCACCGTTACGTTGAAATCTTCCGAAGCATTGGCGTAGTCCTCAGGATAGACGTAGTAGTTCACGTCCATCTGCTGACCCTCCAACCCCTCGTAGGTATCGGAGGACGTCTGGTAGGGATAAGCGGTGATGGAGACGAGATAAGTGGCGATGGGATAACCTTCGTGCCATTGCCAGGTCTTGGTCTGGCCGGGGTTATTTACGACGCTCCGCAGCACACCGTTGGAGGCCAAGACGAGGTCGTCGGGGAGGGTGATGACAAGATCCATGGAATCGGCTTTGTCGGTCGGTGTATCCTTGCACGGCCACCAGGCCCTGGCGAAGAAGGGCGAGCACTCGGTGTAGACGAGGGGTTCATCGTAGACGGTCACAAAGCTCAGACCCAGATTCCCCTCCCAGGGATGGCCGCCGTAATGCACAACCACCTCAAAGCTCTGGCCGGAGTTGTAAGTCTGGTCCAGATTGATGGTTACCAAGTTGTCGGTGTGGACAAATCCCGAAGCGTTGCCCGTCACCGATGTCACCCCCATCTCGTCGTAAAAGTTGAGGACGATCTCGGTCAGCCCGGCCACGAGGCTCGTGGCCCTGACGGTGACCGCCCCGTCGAGGGTCTGCCCATCCACGTCCACATCCAGCTCCATCCGGTAGTACGTCACATCGAAATCCTCCTGCCCCTCTACCTCAAGTTTGATGGGCTGTTTGGCCGCCCGAATGGCCTCGAGGACGGCCTCCTGCATCTGTTTGCGGGCTTCTCTGATCCTCAACAGGTGCTCTCTTCCCCCTTCGCTCCGGACCCAGGTGGGGAGAAGGAGAGAAAAAACGAGAATAAGCATAATCCACACATTTTTCATGATCACACCCCCCTCTCATTCACTATGAGTGAGATACCAGTGGTTGCATCATCGGACAGAAAAAAATCCTTGCCGCCTCACCCCCTTTCAACACGAATCCATTGATCGCTGCCGTTGGCCAGAGATAATAAAGAATTGCTCCGCTTTTCAAAAAGCCCACCCAGTCGAGGAACTTCACCGAATTCACTCACATCATATTAAGAAAAAGTGATGTTCATGTCAAGTACTTTCGAGAATATTTATTTCTTAGCGCGGCAAAGCCGCAACCAAAAAAGTTTTTGGGGTGGCGGTCGGACTTAAAAAGTGGTTGCTCCTCCGCTCCATTTGCGTTATACTTAAACTGTATAGGACAAGGAAGTGGGTGCCTTTTCAGGGGTCAACGGGGATTGAAAATGGTGAGGTTCTTCTGTCTGTTCTTTTGTCTACTCCTTTCGTTTCCCTTCCGATCGGACGCCAGTGATGCCATCTGGTCTGACACCCTATCGGTGAGTGTCGGGTCCGACGAATGCCGAAACCCGGTCGTCGCGGTGACAGGTGATACCATCTGGGTGGCCTGGGAGACCGACCGAAACGGAAATTGGGACATCTATGCCCGTTTTTACACGGACGGGTCGTTGTCACCTTCCCTAAAGATGACCGAATCGGACAGCAGCGATCTGGCCCCTGTGCTGGTGGCAGGTGGTTCAGGCCGATTGTGGTTCGTCTGGGAGTCGAAGCACAGCGGGCTCTGGAAGGTGTACGCCAGAATCTTGGGCGGTCCGACTATGACCGAGGCGTACCCATCTTTAGCCGACACCGTCGGCTCGCTGAACCCCACCGCCGCCGTCGATCGACTGAACAGATTATGGATAGTGTGGCAGTCTCCTGGAAGCATGAGCCTTGACAGCGCCGATGTGTACGGCAAATATTTTGACGGGGTCGAATGGACCGGGCCGTTCAACATCACCCAGCATCCGGCAAACGACGGGTTCCCAAAGGTGGCCGCCGACTCTGCGGGCAACGTCTGGGTGGTGTGGCAGAGCGACCGTACCGGGGGCGAGGACATCTTGGCCACCTACTTCGACGGCTCTGCCTGGCTGGACCCGCCTATTCATGTGGCCTCCGGGCCCTCGGGCGATTTTACTCCCCAGATTACGGTGGACAGCCGGGGACGGGTCTGGTTCGCCTGGATGTCCAATTTTAACATCTTCACCCGCTACTACGATGGGCAACTGAGCGCCGTCTTTCAGGTGACCGTGGGATACTTCATGCACCAGAGCCCCCGTATTGTCGGCGACGGTTCCTCAAACCTCTGGGTGGTCTGGACCAAGCAGGAGGACCATGGGAATATTTACGCCAGATATTACGACGGAGAGTCGTGGTCTACATACGATCTTGCCGCAGCTTTCGAGGGAGACGACCGCTCCCCTGCTCTGGCCGTGGACAGGAGGGACAATCTGTGGCAGGTCTGGGACCACGATGGCAAGATCCTCGGCCGATATGCCAACATCCCGCCCTCCCCACCGGCGAGCGGGTTCGAACCTGCGGAAGGGACTCAAGTGCGAGAACAGCAACCCACCATCCGCTGGGACAGTGCCGATGAGCCGACTGAGCTGATGCACTACGTCGTCCAGCTTGACGACGGTGACTTCGAAACCGGTGGGGATTTCCAATATATCACCGAGGACGGGGTGACCTGGTGCCAAGTCCAGGACTCCTTAGCGGACAACACCCACTGGTTCTATCGGATCCAGACGGTGGATCCGACGGAGTTGGGTTCGCCGTGGTCGGAGATTCAGGATTTTTATGTTGACCTCTTCGCCGAACCGCCTCACCCGCCTAAAAATTTCACGATCGTGGGGCTCATTGACGGTGAAGTCAAAGTAGCGGCCCCCGACTTTGTCTGGAGCTACGGCGGTGACAACGATCCTCTGGATACGGCGGAGGAAACCCGGTATGAGGTCCAAATCGATAATGAGCTCTGTTGGTGCATCGACGTTACTATACTTGGGACTGCACCTGGAGACACATCTGCGAAGTCAATACATTTGGAGGAGAACAAAACATATTACGCCAGGGTGCAGGCTATTGTCGATGGTGAAGGACTTCCGTCCGAGTGGTCCGATACTCTCTCCTTTTGGATCAATGCCGAAAACAGCGCCCCGACTGTCGAGGTCCTCCGTCCGAACGGGGGAGAGGTCTGGTCAGGGACGGATTCGATCCAGTGGACTGCGACGGATCTTGACGACAACCCTTCAACCCTCACCATCAGTATTGAGCTCAGTCCCGACGGTGGACGTAGTTGGGAATCCCTGCCCGAGCTCGATGCTGCCGGAGATCCGATCTCGGTCAACGATGGGGCCTATCTCTGGAGTATTCCCCGGACCCTCAGGGGGAGGAACTTTTTGATCCAGGTGACCGCCACAGATCCCCAGAATGAACCATCGAGTGACAGTTCGGACGGTCCTTTTATTCTCTCTTCGATGGCCCTGGACTGCCAGCCGCGCCTCTTCTCCCCCAACGGAGACGGACACAACGATGAGGTGACGATCTCTTTTGACCTGACCGAGGATTCGGATGTGACGGTCAAGGTGTACGATCTTGCCGGTCGGCTCGTTCGGCTCTTGAAAGGGAACGAGCGGGTCTCGGTCTCCGACGGACAGAACTCCGTCAAATGGGACGGCAGAGACGAGGCCGGCCACATCGTCCCCAACCGGCTCTACATCGTGGCCGCCACCATAACCGACAGCCGCGGCAGCCAGACGCGGACCAAGACTGTGGTGGTTCTCAGCCAATAATAAGGTTTGAAAGAGTTGTCGGCGGCAAAAGGTGCAACGATTTGGATCCCTGGTTTAGTGCTCAAGTTCACAACTATGGTGATCTATTGTGATATTAGTCCCAAAATTCGTTCATGAAGAAAGAACCCCATCATTTACTGTCATTGCCACCCCGGACTTGATCCGGGGGAAGCAATCTCCAGCTTTCGTATGTCAAATCTGGAAATTACCTCGGTGTATTTTTAGAAATGTGTCCTTAGTCGGCCTCTTGATGCTCCTTCTAATTACCAACGCCAGTGGTCAAGATGTGCCTCTGGGGGCCAGGCCTACGGCCATGGGGGAGGCTTTTGTGGCCATTGCCGACGATGGTAACGCCGCCTTCTGGAATCCGGCCGGCCTGAGCCTGCTGCAAGGGTTGGAGCTGAACAGCATGTACGCTGACCTGTACGCCACCGGCATCAAACACAGCTTCCTCGGGCTGGCCCTCCCCTTCAAGGGGTGGGGGAGCTGGGGGCTGGCCTGGTCGCAGGTCGGCTTTGATGACTACGAACTGTCGTACGGAGAGAGCCAGTTTCTCCTCTCCTACGCCTTGCGGCTGCCCCGCAATATCTCCTTCGGCCTGAACGCGAAACTTCTGCGAACCGATGGAGAATACGAAGGGGTCAGCTTCGCCGATGCCCACGGATGGGGCCTCGATCTGGGCCTTCTGTATCGACCCTTCGAGGCATTGAGCCTCGGGGTTGTCTTGAAAGATGTAGGAGACACCGGGGTCACATATGATACCGGAAACTCAGCCCCGGTCCTGGAGCAGACCCTCTCCCTGGGGGCGGCCTATCGGCTCACCGACCGGCTTCTTCTGGCTGGCGGCCTTGACGACCGGCTCCACTGGGGTGGAGAGTACTGCTTCTCGGAAGGTTTGGCCCTGCGGGCCGGCCTCCAGGACGATCTCGGGTCGAACGAGCCCCTCAGTTGGTCCTTCGGGGCCGGGTTTCGATTCAAAATGGTCCAATTTGACTACGCCTATGTGGATGTGCCTACGTTGCCCAGCACTCATCGCTTCTCCTTCGCGGTACGGTTCGAGCAGGAGGAGCCGTGGGTGCAGATCGAACGGGTCCAACTTTATGACATCTTCGCCGCCCAGTACAAACGGTTCGTGGGCCACCCCATCGGGTCGGTCAGCGTGGTCAATGTCAGCCACCGGACGGTGAGGGTGAGAGCCGGAGTTGAGTTCAATCACTACACAGACGGGCTCCTTTATGGCGACCAATCTGCAGTTCTGGAACCGGAAGAGTCGAAACAGATTCCCTTGTTTGTCATCTTCAACCGCAATATTTCGAGCGTAACATCCGATGGCTCGGTTCAGGGGAAGATCTCCATCCTGTGTATCTCGGACGACGCGGGTGGTGAAAAGAAGGTGGCCACCACCCAGAAGGCAAACCTCTTCGGGCGGAACGCCATACGCTGGGACGACGTCCGGAAATTGGCCGCTTTCATCGCGCCCAAGGATCGGAGCGTGCGGGCGGTGACGAGTCGGGCCCTGAAAGCGGCTGATGAGGAGATCGCCTTCCTACCCCAGAATCTGATGTACGCCATCGCCATCTTCGATCTTTTGGGCGAGCACGGTCTCGTCTATTCCCCAGACCCACAGACCCCGTATTCCACGGCGAGCCGCCTTCATGAGGTTGTCGATCATGTCCAGTATCCGGCCGAAACCCTGACGGAGAAGCGCGGCGATTGCGACGATTTTGTCGTTCTGTCCACCTCCTGTCTGGAGAATGTGGGCGTCCCCACGGCCATCCTCGACGTGCCCGGCCACCTGCTGTTAGCCTTGAGTATTGGTGCGGAGGAGGACGACGGGCTTACTCTTGGGTTCGAGGAAAACGCCTCTTTTCGCCACAACGGGAGGGTTTGGATCCCGGTGGAACCCACCCTCTTGGGGAATCCGTTTTACCACGCCTGGCAGGAGGGGGTCAATACAATCGAGCGATGGCATGAGGAGCTTCACGTGGTGGAGGTGGATGAGGCCTGGCAGGTCTATCCCTCTAATGAAATTGACGTCGGGGCGCTGGTAGTCTCGATCGATGCCACGGGAAGGGATCTCCTGGCAAAAGATCTTGAGGAGATTAAAGCCCTAAAATACGATAATATCCTGAAAAACTATGGCAGTACTCTTGAGACGAATCCGGTTCCTTGTTCTACGTTTAATGAGATCGGGGTCCATCTGGGTCAGGCCGGTCTGTTGGATGAAGCCATCGAGTTTCTCCGAAAAGCGTGCCGGGCGGATAGCAGCTCCTGGCAAGCCTTCAACAACTTAGGCGTGGCCTATTCCAAGAAGGGTCTCTACCCGGATGCCGAGCAGGCTTTCCAGAAGGCTCTTAGGCTCAATCCCAAGGATGCCGATGTCCATCTGAACTTGGCCTTTCTCTACTATGAGTTGGGCGACCTCGATCAGGCGAGAAAAGAATATGAGGAGGCGGTGAAACTCAATCCTGAATTTGAGGGGCGGTTCGAATTCTTAGAGAAGAGATCGGACCTTCAGAAAAAAGACCGGAAGAGAGGGGGTCGAAGGGTGTTATTCATGTGGAAGTAAGAATTATTGTATTGATCAGTCTCGAGAAAAAAGTTGCTTTGGGGCGAGAGTTGATATATGTTTAAAATGGTTGTGACGATCTATCACTTGGAGTGCAAGGAGTTACGAAGCGACATTTAGGGGTGAAGGAGGAGGATTTTCGAAAATCGGTCGGATTCTCAGGTCTTGGTTTCGATTTTCGAAGATCTGTGACCTTAAGAATCAATGACTTAGGATAGTTTCAAGTTCAAGATCCGAGGTTTGGGAGTCCGAGATAGGTCCATTTTCGAAAAAGAGCGGCCGTTTTCCTTAAGGTTTTGGTTACATAGTATTTAAGGCCCCTTTTGTCGCATACTCGGTTCTTTGACACTTTAATAAGTCTTTGAAAGATATGGCATTTCAGTTTTTGACCCGATTCAAAGGGGATTGAAACAGGTAGGTTCCTTCCACTCCCCCTCTTCCACTTTTATTTCAGTTTTTGACCCGATTCAAAGGGGATAGGTGGTCTTGGACAGATTGCGGCTCGGTGTTGTGATAAGCAGGGGAATTTCCATTCCGCTCAGCGGTTCTGCCTCTGGATTGCATCCTCCGACTTGATCGAAGGATCGAGTCGCGCAATGACAAGGGGGGACGTCGGGCAATGACAGCGTGGGTGGTCATCATCCGACTTGATCGGATGATCCGCCTTCCCCATGTCATCATCCGGCTCGACCGGATGATCCAGGGGT
>JBHIER010000174.1:0-7108 GCA_046760705.1 bacterium | reverse complement strand
TACAACTCGTTCATATCCGACATAGGTTCGAATATCCTCTCAATGTAGGCGTATATTCGAACTTAGATAACGTGCCTCAATAATAACGTTTTTCACCCCCTTTGTCAATGCATTTTTTTGAGCCATTGCCTGCGGCAGACAGGCCCCCCTCAAGCCGGATTGAGCCAGATGGGGTTCGTGTAGGCTCGGTATACTTCTTCCCCCCTCCTGGAGACGACCTCCAACCGGAGGTAGAGGGGATCGGAGACCTGGAGAGAGAGGCCCTCTATGGCCACCTCGTTGGGATCGTAAAAATCGGAACCGATACGCAACTCCCGCCTCTTCTCAATCTTCTCCTTCATCTCTCCCTGGCAGATCGTAATCCGTTCAATATCCCCGAACTCGCTGGTGGACTTAGCCTTTATGGTTATGCTTACTGTTTTTCCTGAGATCTCCCCGCCGATGCCGGCCCACTCACCCTGTTCGTTCTCCGCGGAAAATGTTACGAAGGGGCCAGAGGAGACGATGCTGTTTCCGTTTCGTAAGGCATAGAGAGCCGCCTCTCCGCTCAGTCCCTGTTTGCAATAGAGGCACGTTCGGACTTTGCCGAAAACCCTGTGAGAAGAATCGACGGTCCTTAGGAGCGGAACTCTGACCTGACGGAAGATGTTAAAATCGCCGTGAGAGTCGTTTCCACCCAGGAAAAAGACGCGCCTGCCCCGAAGAAGCATCTGGACCCATCGTTTATACCCCTCTCGAAATGGTTTGTCCTGCTTGCCGTTCCAGAATTGTAATCCGATGTAATCCGGCAGCTCGTAGTCCCTTTTCCCCCAGTGGCCGCGGCGGAGCATGAGCCGCTCACCCAGGGTAAAGCGCTCCTCTGGGTGGGAGGCATAGGCTATTGCTCCGTCCGCTTTGACCCTTTTGAGCACCTCTCTGAGGGATAGGTCCGGCCTCGTCCTGAGCCATCGCTCCGCCCCGTCGCCACCACCCGGAATGAAATCTTCGATCCCGTAAGCCAGGAGATGGACGTTCTTGTGGCGAGCATTGCCGCACGAGATCTCCTCGCCGAGGATGAGACAGCAGTTGCAGTTGGCGTTTCCCTTTTTAATCTCTTCCTTTAATATATTCCACTTCAACAGCTTACGATCCTGATGTAATGCATTGCTGTACATATCGTCCAGGTCGTAGGAGTGGTCGGTCACGGCCAGCCAGGCCAGGCCCATGGCTTCGGCCATCTGGGCGGTGGCCGGTACAGGAGCCCCGAACTCAACTTGGTCATCGGAGTGAAAACTGTGGCAATGGGGCTCCCCGTAATACCAGTTCTCAAGGGCCGGGAGCGGCTCCCTGGCAATGCGAACGGTGAGGGGAGATCTCGCCACCCCGCGGTAGTTGTGATTTGCGATCCGGTAGAAACGACCCCCTCTCTCTATCCGGAGATGAGCAGTGATCTGAACATCGCCTGCATACGGTTCTCTGGGCTGGAGACGAAAGATTTTGTACCAGAGATAGGTCTTTATCTGCACAGGAGTGTTCCAGACCATCTTCTCCTCCCTGGCTCCGTCCTCGTACAGTATTTCTACCCAGATAGAGTGTAATGTTATTGGAAACCTGTTGGCGTGCTTAATGATGCAAAGAAGAGGAACAGCCTTTCCAGGGTCGATGCGGAAGGGGCAATCGACCACAATCTCCGGTTGGGAGTGCCACAATCGACTGAAGAAGAGGTCGAAGGTGTAGTGGATTTCAGGATAGAGGGCCAAATAGAGGGGATCGAAGGCAATATCCATCGGCTCTCCTATCGGTGGTGCTCGGTCAAAATCATCTGGAGTCTCGTCGGGAAGAGTTCGTATTGGCCCTTCACCATGATGCGGTTCCGACCGGTTGAAAACCAGAGAGAGGTCTTTTTCTCTTCGCTGACCATGCGACTTGTGAGCACATCGGTACGCATCTTAGGACCACGGGGAGGGACAGATCGGTGGAAGGCAATCTCAACCAGCACTGTTGGATATGTGCCGGCCGGGGTGACGACCTTCTCAGCTCTGAGGGCCTTGGCCCTCACCTCCCAGAGCGTACCGGCGGCGTACACTGGAAAGGAGACCGTCTCTTCGGGCTGGAAAGTGTGGTTCATAAGGAGGTAGAGCGCAGAGATGAAACAGTGGGTGGGCTCGGTAAGGGGGACACCCCTTTCGTCATTGCCGTAAATGCGTCGATGGACCTGATCGAAACGGATGAGGACCTTTTCGCAGAGGTTGCTCTGCTCGATCTCCTTCTCGTACAGCAGTGGATAACCGGTTTCGGTGTCGAGTACGGTGGTGTAACGGTTCCTGACTCTGAAGAGGAAGGAGGTCAGAGGAACGGAGGTGGCGCGGGCCTCGATTCGCTGGGCCGGCCGCCCATCCTCTGTCAAAGTGTCGGATATGGTGATGGCGCCGCGGGCCACAGTCATTCCCAGGTACCTGAAGCTGTAAAGGGAGATCTCCCCCTGGGACTTACCCCACCCGTAGGATCCGAGGGCCCCGCAGAGCAGAAGGGTGAGGATGAAACATAACCTGAGCCGCTGGGCTTTGACCGTTCTCACCGATGGCTCCTCTCCTCGTCGAGGTGTTCGAACTTCAATCGCATCTTCGATATGAGAGGGAGGCCGATCAATCCGGGGATGAGAATATCGATGATGAAGAGAAGAAAGGCCCCGTTTAAGGCTGCAGCTTCGCTCACCCCAAATTTGGAGAAGAAGAAGACCGCAGCCCCCTCCCTCAGGCCCAACCCCGCCACAGTTATGGGCAGGCAGTTGACGGCCATGGTGAGGGGAATAGAGATCAATGCCGGCAGGAGTTTGACCGCCTGAAAGGACGATACCAGAGCGTAGAACTGAAGAAAGACGATGGCAAAGAAGCCCATCGAGATGGCTAAGAGAGAGGCGATCTGCTTGCGACCGAAACGGTCCCACGCTGACCACAGGTCGGCCACTCTCTGCCCGAAGGGCAAAAGGAAAGTGAGCCGGGAGAGGAGGGCTCGGATGGAGCTGAGGCGGAAGGCGCTCAAGAGCGCACAGACGATCAGAAGGGCCCCGGCTGCAAGCCCCCCCCACAGCATGATGCTGACGGCCGAGGCGATGAGAATGGCGATGAAGGCGAAGACCTTTTCAAGTATTACCAACCCTACGATTCGCACTGGGTTTGAAGAGGGAACGTACAGGGCTCGTCCCACCTCACCGATCCGCCCAGGGGTGGCCAGACTGAAGCCCAGTCCAGTCAGGACCGACCGGAGAACATCCTTGGGGGGGGCAACTGAGTCAGCCGTTTTGACGATGAAGTGCCACCGGTACATCTGGACGGAGAGATTGAGGGGAGCCAACAACAGAGCTAAAATGGACGAGGAAGCTCTAACGGATTGAAAGGCGGAGCCAATCCGGCCCACGTCAACCCTGAGGACGACGACGGCCAGAATGATCAGGGTGAGAGCAACCCTTAAGAGGAGAAAGCACCTTCTCCAGCCCACCGATTTGAGGTCTTTCAAAAGGCGGTTCATCGCAGCCTCGCCCGTTTGAGATAGAGGCCCTTGAGCCCTTCGGAACAGTTGTGGCACAGGGCGATCTCCCCTCTGGCAGCCAATATCTTTCGGCGCAAGGCGTTGTACTTCTCACTGCGCCAGATGTCCTTCAAAGGGGCGGCTTGGAAAACATTTCCCAGGGGGAAGCGGTTGTCCTTGTCGAAGCAGCAGGGGACGACTGTTCCGTCCCAGTTGATGACCGGGCAGAACCACAGCCAACGGCAGTCGTTCTTGGGCCTGCCCTTCATGCGGAGGCCGCCGTTGTCGAACAGATATCGCCTCAGCTCCCTCCGGGTGGGCAGAAACTGGTCGGCTTCCTGGCCACTGGTCACCTGAACCGTCTTGAGGGTCAGTCTGTCTACCTTCAGTCTCTGGGCCAGACTCACCATCTGCTCTGTCTCGTGCTCGTTGTGGCGCATGAGGATGAATTGCAAGTCAACGATGGGGTTTTTGGTGCCCAAGTCCTCCTTCTCTTCGGTCAGGAGTCTGAGTCCGTCAACGACCTTCTGAAATTGCCCCTTCCGTCTGTAACGGTTGTACGTCTCCGGGCTGGCTCCGTCCATGGAGAGGATGAGCTCGTCCAGGCCGGACAGGATGAGCTCCCGCACCCTGCCTTTCTCTGTGAGGAAATGGCCGTTGGTGCTGGTGATGACGTAGATATTTTTGCTCTTCGCATAGCGGATCATCTCGATGAGACTGTCGTTGAGAAAAGGTTCGCCCACGTTCCACAGAGTGAGGTGGAGCAGATGCTCGCTCGAGCCGTCGATGAGACGAGTGAACTGTTTCAGGGCCATCTTTCCCTGGGGCCGGGAGAGGGTCTCGGAGCCGGCAGGGCAGAGGGGACATTTCAGGTTGCACAGGTTGGTCGGCTCGACCATGAGCATGAAGGGCTGTCCGAAGACGAGGGGCCGCCGCAGGAGCCTGGAGAGAAGGTAGGAGCCCAGGGCTTTGGCGATGTTGGCGCCTCGGTTGGCGGTCAGGTGGCCTCGGAGGATGCGGACGGCGGATCGGGTCATGAGGTTCTCCGGCTCAGGTGGACGCCCCGCCGGGCCCGATGCGCTTTCCTCAGGTTCGATAAAAACTCGCTCAGAGATCGGGGGTGGAGCAGAAGGAGCCGCTGAACGTAACAACTGGTCCAGCACCCCGGGCAGCGCCGGTACTCCTTCAACCGCTGGGCGTATGCCGGGCCTCTGAAGATCTCCTTCAAACCCTGTCTCAGGATGTTGCCGATAGGCCCTCCCCGGCACAGGTGGACGTCGCCGTTCTCCATGACCAACAGGCGGGTGGAGAGGACCGGCGAGGCAAGATAAGGGCAGTATTTTTTGAAGCCGTCTCCCTGGAGATAGACCTTGATCCCTCTGAGAAACCGGTCCAGTGTCAGAACCCGAGGGTGGCCGAGCAGATGAGCGATGAGCCGGTCCAGGTCCGGCCCCGGGACCGGGATGAGGTCCTCGTCCTCTCTGGTAGAGGCGGTCAACGTGTGATACAACCCCACCGACACCTCCCATCCCCTTTCAGCAGCGAGATGGATCATCTCAGGGATCTGGTCTAAGTTGAGGTGATTGAGGACGATATTGGCGTAGAGGAGCGATTGCGAGCCCAACTCCCTCTTGAGCCGAGCGATCAGGTGCATGTGGCCGAGGACCGTCTTTGAGAATTCCGGTACCCCGCGGAGATTGTCACCGATGCGACCCAGCCCATCGAGGGAGGTTTGAATATTGATGTTGTTTCCCAAGACGAATCGGGCGATGGGTTCGATCATCTCGGTTTTGAGGTACAGCCCGGTGTTGAGGGTGACCGCCACCGGGAACGTCCTCTTTGCCTCGAGGAGAATCTGCTCCAGGCCCGGCACCAGAGTCGGTTCACCGCCGCTCACAAAGCCGATGTAGGCCCCATATTCTCTCAGTCGGCCGGCGACGACGGCAAAATCTTCCGGGCTGAGGGTGGGCGGATCTGTCACCTTGGTGTAAATATTGCATTGGCGACACCGCTGCGTACACCTACGGGTCAACCTGACTTCGGTGCTGGAGTTGATCGGACGGTTGGCCAGGGCGTTGGCCAGCCCCCTTTTGGCCGATCCCCAAAATCCGCTCAGATTCAACTCTTCTCCCCTTTCACAACAGCCCCTGCTGGCAATAGGACCTCTCCTTCCACGTAAAACTGCCCGTCACTCCCAAGAGGCCAGCGAGCACAATGTACGGGACGTGCAAAATCTCCCAGATCGGAAAGTATAGGAGCAGATCTTGACGCCGAAAGAGCCGGGCTCCCTTGGAGATGACGGCAAAATCGATAGTTGCCTTGGCCAGAAGAGAGAGCCACGGCGCCAGAGAGAGACTCTGGACGAAGAGGGAGAGGGGCACGGTGATGCACAGAAGGAGATTGAGGGCGAAGGTGGCCGCCAGAAAGGCGAAGAAGCCCTTGTTCAGCTTCAGTTGATAGGTGCTGTTGGAGGCCCATCTTCTCCGCTGATTGAGTAAAGCGCCCACCGTTTTCTCCGGCCGCGTAGTAACAAACGTCTCTTCTGAAATGGAGAACCGGACCTTCCAGTCGGTCTCTTTGACCACCAGTTGGAGCAGAAGGACATCATCGCCCGAGGCGCGGTGTCCGACCTTTCCGAAGCCCCCCACCTGGTCGAAAACCTCCCTCCGGTAGGCCAGGTTCTGACCGGAGGCGGCCCAGGGAATGTTCCCCCCAATGGTGCCGGCAGCGGCAGACATGAGGGAGAGAAAATCGATGGCCTGAACCCTCTCAAAGAGGGTCAGCTCCTCCTGAGGCGACCCAATCTGTGAGAACCCCACCACCAGGCCGACTTCGGGCTCAAAATAGGAGACCATCCCCTCGATCCAGGCCGGGGCAACCACGCAGTCCGCATCGGTGGTCATGACGATCTCACCACAACTCTTTCCGATGCCCAGGCTGAGGGCATATTTTTTCTGGGCCCGGGTCCCCTCTGGCTCACCCGCTCTGAGAAGCGTGAGGTTGCTGTGGCTCCGCACGTACGATTCGACGATGCGGGAAGTGTTGTCGGTCGATTGGTCGTCGACTATGATAATCTCGTATTTCTCCCGCGGATAGGTCTGGTTCAACAGAGCTTCCAGGCAGGAGCCTATGTTCCTCTCCTCATCTCTTGCAGCGACAACGACAGAGACCCGGTACTCCCTGCGGCTCTTCGCCCGGTTCAATTGAAACAAGCCCCAGAGGAAACCGAATCCCTTCAGAACGTAGGCCGCTGTCAGAAGAGCGAGAAGGATGGTTACGGTTCCTGAGATCAATCTACCTCTTCGTCTAAGATGTTATTTCCACGTGTATGTACCCACCGTCCCCCACAGCCCGAACCCGATGAGATAGGGGATGTGCAACAGTTCCGCCAGGGGAAAGAGCACTAAGAGATCCCTGCGGTTGAGCATGGAACAGATTCTAAAGAGCAGGAGAAACTCCAGCCCGGCTTTTATGCCAAACATCGCCCAGGAGGTGTACAGACGGCTCCAATATATGGAGGAGAAGCAGAGGGCGACAAAGAGTAAAACATAGAAACCATAAGTTGATATAAGAAAGGCGGTTAACCATTGAGGGTAAAGAA
>JBHIER010000173.1:0-7118 GCA_046760705.1 bacterium | reverse complement strand
ATCGAACAGTGACTCCGGGTAGACGGCCCGTCTGTCTTCGTCCGGGGCGTCTAAGCCGGAGAGCATGAAGCCGTTCACAGGCTCTGGAGGAAAGGTGAAGGGGACTGCCACCGAGCCCACCCTCTTACCAAATCTGCTCAAAATGCGAAAGAGGCTGAGGGCTCTCCGATGACTGGCGTTCACAAAGTCAATCTCGTAAGAGCCTTCCTTCCACGTGGTAAAGTCATAGATGGAGTGTTTGCCTGCATTCTTACCGGTCAGAAAGGTTGTCCACGCTTGAGGTGTGACTGGATGGGTGGTGGATCGGAGTTCTCCCCAGACCCCTTGAGCCATGACGGAGGCCAGATTGGGCAGCAGTCCCATCGCTGCTAAAGGAAGAACGATGTCAAAGGTTGCTCCGTCAAGTCCGATAATTACGGCTTTCCTCTCCACTCTCTCTTCTTCCCCATCTTTGCAGCCGGGCACTACAAGTAGCCCAAGGCCTTCAATCTCTCCTTGACTTTGGGGTAATCGATGGCCTGGGTTGGCCCCTTCACACCGGGTGTTTCGTATGTTTCAATGTATCGGACAGGACTCTCCTTCAGGAACTCGTCCTTGAGAGCCTCCGTCAACACCCGCCCGTCCATATCTTTGGCTGGGGGGCATCCCATCAACGCAAGAAGGGTCGGGGTGAGGTCGAAAATGGTAGGACGCATGAGACGGGCCCCTTTTGCAATATCGGGGCCGGCCATAATGAGAACACCCTCCATGTGGTGGATACCCGAGACCTTCATCTCAGGTTGCGAGAAGAGCTCCGAAAACCTGACCGTGCCAAACCGACCTAAGTCAACCGATGCATTTCTATCCATCTCAGTCCTCCGCAACCCTTTCGAAATTCTGAGGATAATATATCTTGGATGGCATTCAATGTCAAATACTTTCTGCCCTGTTTCCTTCAGTGTGGTGCCTCCAACGATTTGGGCGATGGTCTCAAGCCTGTCTCTATTCTGGGAATATAAAAATGTGTCCAGGCCGAACCGTGCTGGAAGGACCTCCCCCTCGATGCCCAAAAGTTGAGACAATCTTTCGACCTTCAACAGGTATGGATGGAGCGCTTGCGTAAGGGCTGTGGAACCATGATCTGAGGCAACAACAACGGTGGTTCTCTCATCGGCCAGGGAAACAATACGTCCTATGGCCCGGTCAGCCTCCACATAGGCTGCGGGAATGACTTCTCTGTACTTTTTCACCTCTCTCTTATCGGTTTCAGGGAATCTCTCCGGCTCAAAAAATGCCCAGTATCGATGGGAGAGGGCATCGCACAAGTGGATGTGAAAGGTGGAGAAATGGGGTTTGAACACCCCATACAGGTGCATAAATGTATCTACTGACATTTTCAGGTGGACGGTCGCTTTTCGCCAGTACGTGTCCAGATAACCATGCCCCTTCATTCTTGCTCGGAGATAGTCTCGAAGTCCACACCAAAAGGTCCTGGGCCTTACTCCATAGGATCTCAGTCTGAAGGCCAATCGTACCAAATCTGAGAGATGCTCCCCTCTCCGTCCCTCTTTCATTCCCCTTCTCTCTCCGAGAACGAACTTTTGAAAAGGCCTGTACTCCTCAGGATGCGTATCCGGCCCTAAGGCAAAAATGCTGGGGATGATAAAGCCGTTTACGGCAGATGGGGGCCAGGTCACCAAGGTCCCAAACACTCCCACCCTCAGTCCTTTCTCGTTGAAAATATCCCAGATCCGCTTGCACTGTGCCGTCCGGGAGGTGGCCCCGAAGAAATGGACGCCGTGTCTCTCCGGCTTCTTCCCAGTGAAAATGGATACCCAGAGCTTGGGTGAGATCAGGGGGAAGTCGGAGAGCAACGTCCCAGATACCCCTCGCACCATGAGCTTTTGTATGTTGGGCAGCTTTCCCTGATGCAGAAGCGGTCGCATCACCTCCCAGGAGGCGCCGTCGAACTCAATAAATAGGAGCCTCTTCCCAGACATTTTTACACCTTTCGCTCAATGTGGACCCAGCTTCTCATAGATGCTGACAACCCGAGAGACCATCCTCTGGACAGAATACTCTCTCTCCACCCGCTGCCTTCCCTTCAGCCCCATCTCCCTGGCCCCCGTTCGGTTTTCAATCAGCTTCAACATGCTTTGAGCGAGCATATCGACATTATTCGGAGGGACTAAGATCCCGGTTTGGCCATCACGGACGATGTCGCGGATACCCCGCACGTCCGTTCCAATAACCGGTTTGGCATGGGCCATCGCCTCCAACACCGACATATTGAGTCCCTCGACCGTGGAGCAGAGGACAAGAATATCTAAGGCGCAGAGGAATCTGTGTATATCGTTCCGCCAGCCAGTAAAGATCGCGTATTTCTCAATATTGAGATCCCTAGCCCTCCTCTTGAGCGAATCCAGAAGTAGACCGTCTCCGATGAGGAGAAATTTCACCCCGGACCTCTCTTCCAACACACGCTGGGCCGCCTGCAAAAACAGATGGTGATTTTTAACCGGTACCATGCGGCCGATGGTGGCCACAAGGATCTCATCGTTTCTAATGTCGAACTCCTCTCTGACCGAGCGATTGTGAACATCCGTCAGAGACAGCTCAGGCAGCTCGATCCCGTTTTCGATCACCTCGATCTTCTCCTCCGGAATACCAAACACCAGCATCCTCTCCTTTATCGCTTCCGAAACGGAGATAAATTGGCTGACCCATCCGGAGGTCAAGAGCTCCCTTTTGAATCTCAAGTAATCTCTCAAGCGCACTGCAGACGGACCTTCCAGCTCGTCTCTGAGCCAACTGTGAACCGTCGTGACGAGCTTGATGGGCCTGCGGCACAAAAGAGCGGCCATACGGGCGTAGAAATTCCCGGTGATGGTGTGGGTATGGACGATCTCTATCCTCTCTCGCTCAATCTCTCTCTTCAATCTCCACATCAGTGTGAAGTCCAGAGGAAATCGCCAGCGAACAGTCCTGGTCTCCAGGTCCGTCTCCTTGGCCACCTGGACCGAAGGTCCATTCAGAAAGAAAACCACGAAGCATTGGACATTTCCCCTGGGGAGCCTTTTCGCTAAGTTTAGAACGTGAGTTACTGCCCCTCCTCCCGTCCCCTCTATAAGATACATTATCTTCATTGCGGTGGCGCACCCGCTTTTCTGAACGAGACTACGATCCACATCTTCAACCATCTCAAGAAGGGAATATCCGTCACTTTTTCGTACACCGTGACCAACGTCAACAGAAGGGACGAAAAGTTGAAATAGGCCAACAGACCATCGCGACCGACGAATTCCGGCTCCATATCGAGTCTCTTTAATGTCCCCGCCAGCTTCTTCAGGCTGTTACATTTATAGCGGGTCGGAAATGTGTCCCCCTGGGTGTCGTGGAGAAGACGGTGCTTCATCCACACGCGCAGTCTTAGGGGAAGAAGCGCACTCAAGAACATGAGAGGATTATGAATGTTCGGTGTTCGAACAAGCAGCAGGCCACCGTCTCCCAAAACCCTCTCAAACTCCCGAAATACCTGAACAGGATCCTCCAAGTGCTCCACCACATTTCGACAGACAATACAATCACAGACCTTCCCCTTGAGGGGCAGATGCTCTATGTTCCCCACGGTTCTAAAATCTACGGCCGAATTTTCTCGCAGATCTTCGTAGCGCACTTCGATCCCCAGGGTGAATTTGGTTTGTAAGTTGCATTCTCCTATGACACTCCGCTTCCCACATCCAGCGTCTAAGACCCTCATGTCGGCTCGAACGACCTGAGAGGCCAAAGCACGAAAGGAACAGCGATCCTTGACGGCATCATAATATCGCCTCAGAAAAAGCGGGTTTTTCTCCTTTCTCAACCTCCTCCTCCAGACTGTCTGTCCGAAATATACTAATCTGACTCATCCGCCTCTATGAAGAGAGGGGTATCGGTCACACCAAACTTCAACACTCCGTCCTCGGTCTCCTCTCTCATCACCATGCCAAAGACATCGGTGATCCTCACCTTTTCAAAATCGAAAGGCAGTTCAAGCTGGGTTGGGGGTTGGTCCTCACCGTTGAAAAGATCTCGCCTTTCCCAGACAATGTACAAAGGATCTCGATCCCTTCTTTCCACTTCGAAAAGATAGATGTTCGATCTCTTTTGAACCTCTCTCTGTTTGATAGAAGTTGCATCCTTCATCTTTTCGACCATACGCTGATACGTGTAATAAGCAGGATACTTTGTCTCAAAATTTCTGTCCATGAGCCGAAATTTGCCGAAGAGGGGATGCGGATCGTTCACCAAATCCCAGTACCACATCTTTTTCACACCTGCGGACAGAGCGATGACCGTTCGGGCCACAATGTCCCGACAATGTATGCGGTGTCGCTTCTCCTCCAGTTCTCCCTCACACCCTTCCAGAAACATCCGCATCTGCGGCCTAAGCAGATGCCTCTTTTTCAGAATCTCCTTAAACATTTCGCGTTTTTCCTCTCTGCTTCTGTTCTTAAAGTATCTGTTGCGCAGTTTCTGGCCCTCTGGAAACTGGGTCGGTAACGGCCCTCCGTACTCGGTACAGACTATTGGCTTTTGACAATCGAATTTGAGCATTCTGTTTCGGAACCAGTCGACCCGATAGGGGATCGTGTACGGATCGCCGTAGAGCCGGATATCGAAGAGGTCGAAAGAGTCCCTGCCTTTTTCGAATACGTAATCGAAGAACTTTTGATTGTCCGGAGTTCCGCGATCGCTGAAAGCCCCGCTGTGTCCGCCGACAATGACCTCGGCCCTGGGATCGGCCTTCTTCACCGCCTTATGAAAGACCTTGAGCGTGGAGACAAATTCCTCTTTCGTCCCTTCCCAAAACATCGGTGAGTTCGGCTCGCAGTCATTTTGCCAGTATTTTATCTTTCCCTGACAGTGTCTCACCAGGTTGAAGATGAAGTCGTAATAGGCCTCCATATTTTGGGGCGGCGCTCCTCCCCTGATCCTTCTTCTGGGCTTTGTTCCCCAACTGGACGAAGTCCAAATCGCGATCAGACTCTCAGAATTGGGGCCGAGCTGGCTGAGAAACGTGTCAACGACCCCCCAATCGTATTCACCTCTCTGGGGTTCAACCTGCCGCCAGGAGACATATATTTTGGTGCCCTTGGCTCCCAGTTCATTGATGAAATCCATAAAGGCCTCACCTCGGTAGACCGACCCAAAGGCGACGCCAAAAGGCGAGGTAGAGAGAACCTGCACTCTCGTGCCCACCCCTGGTGTCGGAAGACCGATGGTGAAGGAGAGCACCCCTGCCAAGAGAACAGAAGATGGAGCTCCCCGAAACAGCCTCATCCTCTCTCCTCTGCCCTGAAGGAGTGTATGGTCCCAATGGCCACCGCCAGAGCGATCAAGAGCCAGAAGTTCTGATCGTTGATCAAGCCGGTGAACATCATAAAGACTGAATATCCGCAAAGGGCTGCCAGCACTGCTGCGCTGAGGATATTGAACTCCCCCAGCGTACTCCGAGCCAGCGGGAAAAGCGATCTCAAAGCAGAGAAGAGTACTCCGAGGAACAGGGACAACCCCACTATTCCATACTCAGCAAAAACCTGGATGTAGACATTGAGGGGCCTCGTGGTCTTCTTCTCCGCCGTGGGAGATGTCCGAGAGGCGTATCTGTGGTATTCAATCGTGAACCCGCCCGGTCCATGCCCGATAATGGGTTTATCCAAGGCCATGGCCAGTCCGATGAGGAGATTGTTCTCTCTCAGCTCCAGCGTCTTCTTCGCTTGCCCCTTCGGTTCATAAAAACGCTCTATATCCAGATTCGGAAAGAGGACAACGGTTATGCAGGCGAAAATGAAGATACCACCGAGTACGGATGTCAAAATAAGCCATTTTCGAGGCAAGGGGATAAAAAACCAAAATATGATAAATGCCACGAAGGAACCCAGGGCTGCCCCCCGTGAGGCGGCTCCTATGACATTGAACAGACAAAGGAGCATAGTGCCAAATAGCAGAAGCCGCACCATTTTTGACTCATAGAGGAAGAACAGACAGAGGGAGAACAAGAAAATCACCCCCATGTACATCCCATGAAAGTCCGCATCTCCGAGAACCCCATTGATCCTATCCCGCGGACCGAAGAGAGTGGCTTCAGGAACGTCGGCCCCCAGGAGCGAATGGTTGCCAAACAGACCGTAGACCGTCCCTGTCTTCGCCTCCACAACTCCCAATACTGAGACAATGAAGCCCCCACAGACCAAGGCTAGAGCGATCCTCTTCAGCACAGACCTCTCCTTTAAGCTAAAGAGCACAAAGAAGTACAAGATCACACAATATGAGAACCTTTGAATATCGATCTTTGCAAACTCCACATTCTGACTGTTCACCACAGAGATGATCATTGCCAGGAGAAAGAGCAGAACTAATATGTTGACCCTTCTGGAGAGGACCGTAAACAGATCCGGGGCTTTCCTGATGAGGATCCCAGCCAAGATGATGAAGAAAGCCGACAAGAGGATGGCTGTGGACAATTTAAAACCATCCTGAGTCACTGGTAGATTGAAAAAATCATGAAAGGCCAGCGTGAAGACGAAGGTCAGGAGCGCTATCGTCGGCCTGGACAAGACAGCAACGGTGTAGATGAGAAGGAACAAAAGTCCCAATCCAAACGCCAGGAGACCGGACAATGCAGATCCACCGTCCAGCAGAGAAGAGATCGACAAGATCTGTGGAACGCCCATTACCGATTCCCCTCTCGGGTTCTAACTCCTGCAGGACATCCATATTTTGACTGTCCGCGCCCCGTTCGCAACCAACTGGCCTTCTTCATAAGGCAAGATCTTAAAACCTGCCCCTGACTCCGTTCAGGGGTTCAGGAATTCAGCTCAAGTTTTATTAGGCAACCTCCTCGACATAAGCAACAGTTTCGATCAATCGATCGATCCAGCCATAGGGGGTGACAGAATAACGGTTGACTCGACAGATGATTCCTCTCCGCCGCAACCGTCCCAAATCACAGGTCATCATCGTGGGTCTATACTCCACATCAAGCAGGTCTGCCACATGCCTGCGGAGCTCAGCATTGCGGAACCCGCTGGACGTCCAACAGACGCCGAGTGATGTTACGACCTATCTGCTGAAGCCTCTGGGAATCAGAACAGGAT
>JBHIER010000172.1:0-7133 GCA_046760705.1 bacterium | reverse complement strand
AGGATGAGCCCTTTAGACATCTTATGTTCAGAAAAGAATAGGAAGGTGAAGCGAATCTCCTATAGTGCCATAATCCGTTTTGGTCAAACTTGGGAATATCGGGCAAAACATAATAACGTGCATTTTGGTTATAGCTGGTATATGTTCTCTATTGCCTTAGACGTCTTTGCACACAAGTCAAGGAAAAAATAGCGCAAAAAACGAAATAAATTGGAATTTTCATGAAAAATCAAGATGAATTGGAATTATGTATACTCGGACAGGCAAAAATTTCAGAAAGGCAAATTTTGTAAATAATTCAAAGGCCCGGAGAACAGAGCATTCAATGGGCTCTACTCCGATTTTATTATCGGGGCCTTCTCCTATCTTCTGTCAAAGTATCTACTTTCTGGCGGTTGACTCCAATTCTTAGCAAAGGCATTAAGAAAGGCCACCAAGGGATCAAACCCGAGACGGTCTTACAGCCAGGCGTTTGCTGCGAATGCAGAGCCTGCCCCGTATCCCCGATCGGAGTCGAGGAGAAGCTTATTACGGGGAATCTCCCTCTCCTGCTTGCACCGGGAGATCCCTGTATACACCGGGACAAGGATTCCGAAATCGGACGTCCTCAATCAATCTCGGTAGAATTGATCGGAGGATCGAGTCGGGCAATGACAAGGGGGTTTGGCGGGCAATGACAAGCGGGCGAGAAGGTGTCAGGAACCTTTTCCTGCGAGCACTGGGAAAGCAAACCGACACTAACAAGACGTGATGTATGGTGCTTCTTGAGGGGGAGATTTAGAAATAGAGGTCCCGATAGTCCTTTATGTCGGCTCTCTCTTTCAAGTCGTTGAACCACTCGTTGTAGGCCTCGTTCTTTCGCTGTTGGAGGAGGATCTGTTTGAGGGTCTCTCTCTCCTGTTCGAATTTGGCCTCGTCTGTGGGTTGGAAGTCCACCTGTTGGATGATGTAGTATCCCCGTTGCGTCTCGACCACACCGCTCATTTGGTCCTTTTTCAGCTTGAAGGCGGTCCCGATGAAGTTCTCGTCCCGACCCACGCCGGAGACATAACCTGAGCGCGAGAAGTATTCGGACTCTTTAATCTCTAAGGAGCAGGCCTCGGCGGCCTGATCAAAGGTCAACCCTTTGGCCAGGGAGTCGGCGACGCTTGTGGCCTTGGCCTTGGCCAGGACCATGCGTTTCTCCGTGAGGACAGCCACCTTGACCTGCTCTCTGACTTCCTCCAGGGACTGATATCCTGCCCTCTTCTCGGCGGCCGTTCGAAAGACGTAGAAGCCCTTCACGTCCTCATAGACGTCGCTGGTGGCACCAATCTTAGAGTGGAAGGCAAAATTGATAGCCTGGGGCATGAATCCGATACCCGGGATGTAACGCGATTGGCGGAAGAAGGGGGTTTGCATCACCGCAAGGCTGTCAGCCGCAGCCAGCGAATCGAAGCCAACCTCCCGGCAGGATTGGGAGAAATCCTCGGCCGCATATCTGAGCTTCTCCAAGGTGGCCTCACTGGGGCCGATCTTCAACAGGATGTGGCTGGCTTTGATCTGCTCCTCACCGTTTTCCCTCTTCTTATCAGTCACGGTGATGATGTGCCACCCGTACTGGGTTTGGACCGGTTCTGAGATGGCACCCACCTGGAGACCGAAGGCAACCTCCTCAAAGGGCTTGACCATGCTCCCCGGGCCGAAGAATCCCAGCTCACCTCCGTTCTCCCTGGTGCCAAGGTCCTCTGAATAGATGCTGGCCAGTTCAGCAAAATCTTCCCCAGCCTTCAGCCTGGTGTAGAGTTCGTCGATCTTCTCTTTCACCGCGGCACTGTCCTCAGAGCTGGGCTCCTTTTTGAACCTGACGTAGTCGAGCTTGCGCTGCGCTTCTTGCCTGTACTCCTCCTTGTGGAGGTTGTAATATGCCCGGATCTCCTGGTCTGAGGCTTCCGTGACGGAGTCGGCAAAATCCTGAGGGCTGAAGAAGAGATAGCGCACCTTCACCTTTTCGTTCTTATTGACATAATCCTGGCGTACCTCCAAGTCGGTCACCCTGACAGTAGCCAGAACCTGCTCCTGAAGCTTTTGAAGGGGCAGAAATGTGCGAACGTAATTCTCCACCTGGAGCCAAGGCACTCTGGGGTCGTCCAGGGCCTGATAAAACTTCGTGGTGTCGAATTGGCCCTCCTCGTTTTTGAACACATCGGCCTGGGTGATGATGTCGGGAGGGTTGTGGCGGATGTAGTGGGAGATTTCGGGGTCCGTGACGGTAATACCCCTTCTTTCTACCTCCTGTCTTTGGAGTATGAACGAGATCAGCTCATCCCAGGCCTTCTGCGTGGCCTGCTCGTAGTCCATTTCGCTCAACTCCTCGTTCTTCTTCTCCTTGTCCTCTTTTATCTGCTGGATGATCCGCCATCGCGCATCGCGAAAGGTTTCCCAGCGAATCTCCTGACCGTTCACTTCGCCGACAATGCCCCGGTGCGGTGCCCCTCCTCCCATGCCGGTGATGTTCATCCCCCATTGGAAAACGATGAATCCCACAAAACCGGCAAGAGCAATCCAGAGCACCGTTTTCATAAAACCGGCCGACCGCATTTTGTCCATCATAGCTCAAATACTCCTTGAAAAATCCAAAATCCAAAACTTGCCCTCCGCGAAAGCGGGGGATCCAAAACTCAACACTCCATCACTCCTCTGCTCCTTCCGACAGGAATCCGGTCGGAACGGGGCCTGCATCCTTAAACCCCTCCAGCCACGCCCATCAATGGGGATGGTTGTTGATTTAAGACCTTATGAAGATACATTTTCCCTTCAAAAAAGCAAGCCTTTTTTGACCAGGCTTATCCGCCATAGAGGCTCACCTGTATTGGTTCACCCTGAATTTGGTTCAGGTTTACACAAAGCGCGCTATGGAAAGCGCCGCTCCAGGCTTCATGCTACGAAACCCTGAGGCTGAACTCAGGGTAAACTCCGTGGAGTAGCGTTTTGACGGCACTCCGCCTCCGCTCCGTGCCCTCTCACAGGCTTTGCAATGACAGAGGAGAGGTATTCTTCACACAAACACCCATAGTAGGAAAATGGAATCAAAGGACGTAAATTTAATAAATACAATTTCATGTATCCCCATCTCGATCAGTGATGAACAAACTATCTTAAGCAGCGGGATAAACTTTGTCTTGACCTTTGCGGAATGGTATATTATACTTTTGATCAGGCAATGGTTAAATGCAGATATTAAGCAGCGAAATACTGGAAAAGATGTTTAGAGCTCACAAGATAATTTTGATTTTTGCAATTTGCAATTTTCATCTTACAATAGCTTCTCCTGAGGCCCGGAGATATCGCTGGCCTCTTGAAGCGGAGCCGGCGGTGACCTCGACTTTCTGCGAATATCGGCCCGGCCACTTCCACTCTGGCGTCGATCTGAGGACATGGGGCAGGGTCGGGCTGAAGGTGTATGCCCTCGATGCTGGATATGTGTGGCGGGTGAAGGTCTCACCCTGGGGCGGTGGTCGGTCGGTCTATCTGAAGCTGGCCGACGGCCGCTACGGTGTCTATTTTCATCTGTCAGATTTTGCTCCTCCCATTCGACGTCTGGTTGAGCAGGAACAGGAGAGGATCGGCCGGTACAGCGTTGACCTCTTTCTGGGGCCGGAGGATGTCCCTGTGAACCGGGGGCAGGTGATCGGTTATTCGGGAGAGAGCGGCACCGGCGGGCCGCACCTTCACTTCGAGCTTCGCGACGCGGGCAACCGACCCCTAAATCCGCTCACGCACGGATTTTCTGTGGAGGACACCGTTCCGCCGACCCTGACTGCTGTGAGCATCACTCCCCTGGACCTCCGTTCAACCGTGGACCGAAGCCACAGGCCTGTCGTAATCCCCGTGCGAAAGATAAGGGCCGGCCACTTCCGGGCCGACCGAACTGTGACTGTCTCCGGGTGTGTGGGCCTTGGTCTCCGGCTCTACGATCGGACGAACGCTGCTTCCAACGAACTGGCCGTCTATCGGACAGATCTCTACGTCGATGGCCGATTGCTCTTCAGCACCCGGTACGATCTCTTTCCCTTTGACCAGACCCGCCAGGTGGATCTCGACCGAGATTTTTCCCTCATGCGCTCGGGCCAGGGCCGGTTTCAGAGGTTGTACAGGGTCGCCGGAAACGGCCTGCCCTTCTATCGGGAGGGCGTCCTGGAAGGGGCTGATCCGGTGGATGGGCGCCGGTCGCCTCCGCTGTGGGCCTGGACATCGGTTCCAGGCCGGCACAGGGTCCGCATCGTGGGCGCAGACGCCAACGGCAACAAGGCGGAAGCAGAGATTTTGGTGCTGGTCGATTCTCCACCAAGGGTGACGAAATTTGGGGGGCGGCGCCGAGCTGACCGAGTCAGGCTCGAGGCCGCGGCCGAGGACCCCGACGACGGCGTCCGGTTGGTCAGCTTCGAATGTTCTTCCGACTGGGGAGAGAGTTGGGTGCTGGCGGCCACAGATTCTGTCAACACCCCCCCGGGTCTCTATGAGGCCGAGATCTCAACCAGCGAGACCGGGCCGCTGCTGTGCCGGGCCAGGGCCTGTGACAGTGGCGGTCTGTGGTCTTCACCGCGGATATGTTTCCTCTCAGAAGAGAGCCTCCTCTCAGAAGAGAGCCTCCTCTCAAGAGATGGGGGGAGGGAAGGCCCCGAAGGTCCGATCTTTCGATGTGAACCCCGCTTCCACGACACCTTTGTCGAATGGGCGGTGGAGGCCGATCGGCCCGTCGAGCGTCCGCCCGAGGTGACGGTCACCCAACGAGGGGCAGGAGATCCTGTCAGCCTGAGCCTGACCCGCCTCGATCTGCGCCGCTTCTCCACCGTCTATGCCTTTGAACCGGGCCTCGACGGCCCGGCTCTCCTCCGCGTGGTGGGCCGAGATGTGTGGGGCAACGAAGGGCACTGTCAGATCTCCTTCGAGGTTTATACCGTCACCAGGGCCGAGGGCGGGGAGGCCTTCTCTGGCGACGGAAAGGCCGCAGTCAGCTTCGGGCCCGAGGGCGTCTACCAAACCCTCTGGGCCCGCATTGAGGTCGATTCTGTGAAAGAGAGCCCCTTGCTGCCGATGAGAAGCGATCTCTATCTCTTCAGCCCGGCCGATGTGCCCCTTGATAAGGGGGCACGGATCAGTCTGAAATATGGATCGATGGATGGACCTCCGGCAAGGGTTGGAGTCTATCGATGTCTCAAAGGAGAGAGGTGGACCTACGTCGGAGCCAAGGCCGATACCCCAGAACGGACCGTTTCCGCCTCTGTCTTCAGTCTCGGATCCTTCGCCCTCTTGGAGGATACGCTCGCCCCGGAAATTTGGGGCCTCAAGCCGAAAGAAGGATCAAAGATCAGAGCGAACGATGTGCTCCTGTTCGCCCGGGTCAGAGATCGGGGCTCCGGAATAGGCAGGGAGAAGGATCTTATTATGGAGCTGGACAGTCGCCGAGTGATCAGCGAGTACGATCCCGAAGGGGGATGGCTCAAGCACAAGGTGAAACGCCCGCTCTCCCCAGGCTCCCACGTCCTGAGAGTGTCGGTCACAGACCTGGCCGGCAACACCTCAACAAAAGAGAGCCGGTTCTGGCTCGTTCAGTAGGGTGAAATGCGAAGGGGTGAAGCTTGATTCCCTTTAAAGACGACAATCCGACAGAGCGGTATCCGGTGGTCACCGTTGGCCTGATTGTGCTCAATGTGCTCGTCTACCTCTATCAGCTCTCCCTGGGAGGGCAAGGGCAGGAGGAATTCTTCAAACGCATGGGGGCCATTCCCTACGAGATCAGCCGCATGGTCGATATCGGTCCGGCCGCCTTGATTCCCATTCCCCTGACCGTTATTTCGGCCATGTTCATGCACGGAGGTCTGATGCACCTGGGGGGGAACATGCTCTATCTGTGGATCTTCGGTGACAATGTCGAGGATGCGATGGGGCGGGTCCGGTTTCTTCTCTTCTACCTGATCTGCGGAGTGGCTGCCAGCGGACTGCACATCGTTGTCGATCCCAGCTCCAGGATTCCTATGGTGGGGGCCAGCGGGGCGATCGCTGGAGTGTTGGGGGCGTACCTTCTGCTCTATCCTCAGGCTCGGGTATACACACTCCTTTTCCTCTTCTTCTTCATACAGGTGGTCCGTCTGCCGGCCCTGTACGTTTTGGGGTTCTGGTTTCTTCTACAGGTTTTATACGGATTGCCGTCCCTGGGGGGAGCCTCCAGCGGAGGAGTGGCCTGGTTTGCCCACATCGGGGGG
Source organism: bacterium (assembly GCA_046760705.1). Lineage (GTDB taxonomy): Bacteria > JBHIER01 > JBHIER01. Next base: position 888 of record JBHIER010000172.1, on the reverse strand, counting down.
TTTGCGGCCGGGATGATTTTGATCAAGGGGTTCGCCAGACCCAGACCGGCGAAAAGAATGTGGTACTTTCGATGAGGACGGAGGACAAATTGGAGTATTGGAAAGTTGGAGAGTTGGAGTGTTGGAGTAGTGGATGGCGTGGGAATCAGAATCTGAGGGACCTACAGACTGACCCCAACATTCCATTACTCCATTACTCCATTACTCCATTACGTCTGAGAACCGTCATGATCTGTTTTGTGCTCCTGGCCCTCCTCTTTGGAGAATGTGTTCAGGAGGAGAAGGTCAACGAGAATATCCTGATGGGCAAACTGACCATGGATGATGTGTACCGGGCGTGTCCAAAATTCCGGCAGCCGGCAGAAGAGTATGAGCCCGACGAAGATGTGGTTCAAAGATTGAGAGCTCTCGATCGGCACATCCTGATCAAGGTCTTTTTGGGGACCTGGTGCTCCGACTCCGAGGAACACGTGCCCCCCTTTGACAGACTTATGAGGGCGGTCGAGGGCCCCAATTTTGAGGTGGAATACTACGGTGTCGATCGGGAGAAGAGCGACGGCCTCGGTTTGGCCCAAAGCTACAACATCCGGTACGTGCCCACCTTCATCATTTTTGAGAAGGGGCGGGAAATCGGCCGAATTGTGGAGACACCGAAGGTGTCGGTTGGCGAGGATCTGCTGGAAATCTTAGGGCGGTGAAACGGCAAGTCAAAAAGGTCCATATTGGTTGGTGCAAAATTCAAAGGTCAGATACATGTCTTGCGTAGTGCGGATTGCGTTATGCGTTTTTTGCTGAAAGACGCAAGAGACATGACGCCAGAGACAAGACACAAGACACTTAGCGCGGCAAAGCCGCAACCAAAATCGTTTTTGGGTTAGGGTTACGATG
>JBHIER010000171.1:0-7144 GCA_046760705.1 bacterium | reverse complement strand
GGTGATGCGGAGGAGCTGTCACCGAGGTATCGGTTGGTGAGCGTGCCCTATGCCTTTCGGGCGGCGGTGGCTGAAAGCGTTGCAGGAGGTGGTGGCGGTCCTGATGACGACTGGACAGGCGCGGGCACAGGGTCCATGTATGCTAAACATCTCAATGACAATGTCGGCATCGGGACGACGAGTCCCCAGACGAAAGAAACTGGACGTCAATGGTGACCTGCGTGTTACGGGGGCCTATCGGGGCAATATTGGCCCTAACAATGGTGCGCCTCTGCATCACAAAAACGGGCTATTGTCACCTTTAACATTAGAGATTTCCCGCGTCTACACCACAGTTATTTATCAGAAGAGAAGGAGCATTGGGGTATTATCTTCTCAACGCGAGAGCCAATTAGTGTCTTACTCCATCGCTTACTACGTCTGCTGCATTCCGTTCCCGCTGACTGAATGCGGAGATTCCGGCATTCGGCTCTGCTTCAGCCGGAATGATACTAATTAAGCTATGCCAAGAGGATTAAAGGTAGCCAAAGCCCACAGAATAGAAATTGCAGAGCTTACCTCTGGAAGTCGTCGAAAACCTACTGCCAATGCAAGGGAAGGGGTTCGTAGATTACGACGAGCGGAAAACGAACTCCTTAATCCGTCAAGAGATAAGGGTCCTCATATCGAAGTCCTCGTCCAGCAAGTGACCTGCGTGTTTTGATACGTCGATCTTCCCAGTGATGAGTTTGTTCACTGGGGTTACGTCCCTGCGGTCGCCCAAAAAGATGGCCCCGACAATCGTCCCCTCGCAAAGGACCAATTTCTTATAGACACCCTCCCTTGGGTTTATCTTTCTTATCTGTTTGAATTCCTCCCCTTCCGGCGTGGCCACTCCGATGGAGGTCAAATCGACGCCCACCACTTTGAGGGTGGTATAGGGCACAGTCCCTTCATATTCGACACTCTCGTTGCCCGCCATGTTGGCGCCGGCAACTTTGGCCTGATCGATGGCAGCCGGAATGATGCCGTACATTCTGCCCTGAAACTCGGCCACATCGCCGGCCGCATAGACTTCCTCAACCCCAGTCCTCATGTGCTCATCCACGAGAACGCCTTTCCCAACGGCTATGCCTGCCTCCCGGGCGATCTCAACGTTGGCCCGAATGCCAGCCGAAATGAGGATGAGGTCACCCTCAATTTTTCGCCCATCCTTGAGCAACAGTCCGGTCACTATGCCCTCCCCTAAGATCTCCTCGGACTCGGCACTCAGCAGCACCTGTATCTCCATCTCTTCGATCTTTGTCCTCAGAAGGGAGGCACCCTCCTCGTCCAGTTGGCGGGGCAACAGTCGGTGGAGGAATTCGACCACCGTGACCTCCAGGCCCAAAGACCGTAATCCCCGCGATGCCTCGAGACCCAACAGCCCCCCACCGATGACGATGGCCCTCTTGCAGCCTTTCGCATACCTTTTGATCTCTGCGGCGTCCTCGATGGTGCGCAGGGTGAAGACGCCCTCCTTATCAACGCCTCTGATGGGTGGTACCAAACAGCGGCTGCCGGCGGCCAGAAGCAGTGAGTCATAGCTCACCCTCGCTCCACCTTCGAGGACGATCTCCTTCCGAGCGGGGAGGATCTGGGTCACCGTAACCCTCAGATGGACTCCGATGTTCCGCCGGTGATACCACTCTTCGGAGTAAGCGTAAATCTCCTCGGGTTCGACCGAACCCCCCAAAAGATCGGGCAACTTCGGCCTGAAGTAGTAAGGGTGGCCCTCCTGCGAATAGACTTCGATCCCGACCTCTGGGTTGAGTTCATGAATGGTTTTGGCAGCCGTAATGCCAGCCGGGCCGTTTCCGATAATGACCACCTTCATGGGTAACTCCTCTCTTCAACGGGGAGACACCGAGCTCTCCTCTAGACCCCAACCCCTTAGATACTGAAACAATTCTGAAATGAATTCAGAACAGGATTCGGAATGACATTTGGTCTCACTCTGTCATTCCGAACCAGGTCCTGAATCAAGCCTGTTTCTGAAACAAGTTCATGACAAGACGTTACAAGAGCCCTTTAATATAACCACCGTCCACCTGAATCGTAGTCCCCGTAATACTGCCTGCCCGCTCAGAGGCCAGAAAGAGTACGAGGTCGGCCACACCTTCGGGATGGGGGATGAATCCGAGCGGAATCTCGCCGGCCGTAAGCTTTTCCATCTCCTCCAGAGAGATGCCCCGGGCCTCGGCCCGCTCCCCGAGGAGTTCGAGGGCCCGATCGGTCCTGGTAAATCCCGGGCAGATGTTGTTGATGAGAATGTTATCTCTGGCCAACTGTCTGGAGAGCGTCTTGGCCAGACTGACCACACCTACCCGAAAGACGTTGGACAGCAGCAGATCTTCGTACGGCTCTTTGACGGCCACAGAGGTGTTGTTGATGATCCGCCCCCCACCCCGTCTCCTCATGTGGGGGACGACTTCCCGGCACATACGGACCACATACAGCAGCAGTTGCTCGTAAGCCTGCTGCCAATCTTCGTCGGTGAGATCGAAAAAGTTGCCGAGAGGGGGACCGCCTGTGTTGGTAAAGAGGATGTCAATCCGACCAAAAGTATGTAACGTGTGCTCCACAATTTTCTTAATGTCGCCGCATTGAGATTGATCGACCCGAAGGGGCAGAGCCCGGACTCCGACTGTTCTCTCAATCTCTTCGGCTGTCTTTTTCAAGAGGTTCGAGTGGCGAGCACAGAGGGTTACGTTGACGCCTTCTCTAGCCAAAGCTAAGGCTACCGCCCGGCCCAAGCCACGACTCGCACCTCCGACAATGGCCGCCTTGCCTTTGAGACCCAGGTCCAAAATTCCTCCTGTTCCCTTATCAGTAAAAGCACCGTTCCGGTGAGCAGCCTCCTGTCTCCTCGGGTTCCAGGATCAGCTCCGGCCGGCCCCAGGAGACTGGCTGCTCGGCCCTACTGCCAAACCGGTAGACCGTGATCCCCTTACACTTCAATCGGTAGGCCAGAAGATAGATCTGCCGCACTTGGTCCACGGTGGCCGTCTCAGGCAGGTTGACGGTCTTGGAGACAGCGTTGTCGACGTGGCGCTGGAAGGTGGCCTGCATGGCCACATGATCCGCGGGTGCGATGTCCATGCTGGTCACAAAGAGTCTGCGCACATCCCTGGGCAGAGCTTTGGTTCGCTGTATCGAGCCCTCTCTGGCCACCTCGGCCATGAGATCCTGGCTGTACAGGTTGCGCTCTCGTAGGGTCTGCTCAAAGATGGGGTGAACCTCCAACAGTTCCGTTCCCTCCAATATATAGCGCCGAAAGGAGAGGGCAAAGAGCGGTTCGATGCCGCTGGAGGCACCGGCGATGAGGCTGATGGTGCCTGTCGGGGCGATGGTGGTCAGCGTCGCGTTGCGCAGGGCATCGAGCCCGCGCTTGGGCCAGACGCTTTTTTCAAAATGGGGGAAGGAGCCTCGGCTTCGGCCCAACTCTACGGAGGCCTGCCGGGCCTTCTGGCTGATGAACCTCATCAGCTTTGCCCCCATCCTCCGCGCCTGTTCAGAGTTGTACGGCAGACCGAGCAGAATGAGCAGGTCGGAAAAGCCCATCACGCCCAGTCCGATCTTGCGATTGGTCTTGGTCATGGACTCAATCTGGGGGAGCGGAAACGTGTTGGCCTCTATGACATTGTCCAAAAAGTGAACGGCCGTCCTGACCACCCGCTCCAGTCTCTCCCAGTCGACAGCCCCATCGACCACCATCTTTCCCAGGTTGATCGAGCCGAGATTGCAGCTTTCGTAAGGCAGCAAAGGCATCTCCCCGCAGGGATTGGTGCTCTCCATCTGGCCCAGATGGGGGGTCGGATTCCTGCGGTTTACGGCGTCGATAAAGATGGCCCCGGGGTCGCCGATCTCCCGGGCGCTGGTCACCATGGCCCGGAAGATCTCCCTGGCCTTCATCTGTCGTTGAACCTCGTGGGTGCGCGGGTTCACTAAAGCGAAGGTACCGTTCCGATCCAGACATCGCATATAAGCATCGGTCACGGCCACGGACAGGTTAAAATTTCGAAAGGATCGCCCGTCCTGTTTGGCGTTGATGAACTCCATGATGTCGGGGTGATCGACCCTCAGAATGCCCATGTTGGCTCCGCGCCGCCGACCGCCCTGACGGATGACATCGGTGGCCGCATCGTAGATGGCCATGAAGGAGACAGGGCCTGAGGCGATGCCCTGGGTCGATCTGACCACGTCCCCTTTCGGCCGCAATCGGCTGAAGGAGAACCCGGTCCCTCCGCCGGATTGATGGATGAGGGCCATCTCTTTCAGCGTCCCAAAGATGCTCTCCATGGAATCGTCCACAGGCAGTGTGAAGCAGGCCGACAACTGGCCCACCTCCGTGCCGCCGTTCATCAGGGTGGGTGAATTGGGCAAGAACTCCAGACGGGTCATCGTGGAGAGGAACTTCTCTTCGGCTTCAGCCGCCGGGCCCCGACCGCCGAAGTCGACATCCGGCTCGGCCACTGCCCGGGCCACTCGCTCAAACATGGACTGCGGCGTCTCGATCACCCGACCCTCCTCGTCCTTTCTCAGATACCGTTTCTCTAAGACTCTGGTGGCATTGAGGCTCAGTTTCAGTTCGTCGGCCACCCCTAAAATCCGCTTGGCCAGACGGGCCTCAGCATGCCTCTGACGGTACAAAATGTATGCCTTGGCGGCGGCAGCCAGATTATTCTGAACCAGAACCTCTTCCACCGTATCCTGGACCTTCTCCAGCTCGGCAATCTTCCCCGGATACCTCTGCTCTAACAGTTCCACCGTCTGGCGGGCCAGCCGGTCGGCCAGCGCCCCATCCCCAATCCCCACCTCCCTCAGGGCACCTTCAATGGCCGAGGCGATTTTTGAACGGCGAAAGGGCTGTATACGTCCGTCTCTCTTACGGATGTGAGTGAACCGTTTCATCTTTCTCCTGCCACCAACCACTCCCCGGCACCACCGGTGTCGAAATACCCCGCCCCGCTCCGCCCAGGGCAGCGGGACGGGGCCAGGGAATGTAATAAATCCGATTTCCTAAACAGGGTTGAAGCCGCTACTCCTCGAGGACGATCGCCTCCACTGGACACTCCTCGGCTGCCTCTCTGGCACACTCGACCGCATCGATAGGGATCACATCCACGCTTGAAACGGCAATATCGTCCTCCATCTGGAACACCTCTGGACAGGTCTCCGTGCATAGCTCACAGCCGGTGCACAGATCTGCGTCGACTATGGCTCTCATCATCTCACCTCCTATGTTAGAATATACCAATCTTAACGTTACACATATGCAAACAGCATTCTATCGCCTGGCTCGATCCAGGGTGACCTGGAATGGGTTTCGGAGCCGCATCGCCCGAAAAATAGTCTTCGCATCGCCTTCTGTCAACCAGAATTCCACAAATCTGAGAGAGAACAAGACCAGCTTCTCCCCAATAGCTTGGACCACCCGTGACCAAATTCACGATTCGTTTCCTCTTCTTGAGCCATGGGCACTGAATAGTGTCTGTCCGAAGGGGACTTGTTTCCCTGTCATTCTGAACCATCTCCTGAAATAAGTCTGTTCTGGCGACCCTCAGGAAGCTTGAGCGTGGCCGCTGCCTTATCAAATTGTCTTGAGACGATACTGTTTAAGTTCAAGTCTTCTGTGGGAGTCTGCTCTCTCTTGGCCATGACTGCCTCCCGGAATTTCTCCTATTTCAACTTACTGTCCGAACTCGTCTTTACTTTCTCTGCCAATTCCCTTCCGAACCCAAAACATCGGACCAGCTCCCCTTCCTCTGGCACATATTGAATGGAGAGACCAGGTGCGGCCACCTCAATTCGTGCTCTATGGAGAGACTCCTCAATGGTCTTCACCGCCCCCCTGCCCAGCCGTAAGAGCCGAATGCTGCCCCCATCTTATTGACAAATCTCAATCCCCTCAGTTCCTCAAGCAAGGAAGTTACATGCGGAAGAGCTCCCCGGTTGATGGTGGAGGAGCCTATGGCCATGGCTTTCGACTCCAAAAACTCTTTGAGGATATCGGTTCTTTCATCAGTGGCCAGATTGTATAGTCTGGCCTCCACACCCTCGGAGATGATACCCTCCACGATCTTCCTGGCCATCTTCCCCGTGCTTCCCCACATCGTCTCATACACAACGAGAATCCTCTGATCCCCTTCACCCTTGGCCCAGCGAAGATACGCCTCGATTATCTTTCCCGGATTCCTCCTCCAGATAATACCGTGGCTGGGTCCGATGATCTCAATTTTTAGATTCATCTCGGTGATCTCATCGATCTTTTTCACGATCAAAGGACTGAAGGGAGTGAGGATGTTGGCAAAGTACTTGGCGGCCTCTTCCATGATGGTGTTCATTTCGACTTGGTCATCAAACCTCCCTGATGAGGCCAGATGCTGTCCGAAGGCGTCGTTGGGAAGAAGCAAGGCGTCTTTCTCTATGTAGGTAAACATGCTATCCGGCCAGTGGAGCATTGGCGTCTCCACAAATCGCAACCTCTTCTCACCCAGGTCTATCTCGTCCCCTGTCCTCACTGTGATCACATCCCAATCGCCATAGAAGTGCTTGTGCAAGCTCTCCCGGCCCTTTGGAGTGCAAACGAGCTTAGCCTTGTTGGCTATCTTGAGGATTTCGGGCAGCCCGCCAGAATGGTCGATCTCACCATGGTTAGCAATCACATAGTCGATCTGGTCAGGATCGATGAGACCTTTAATTCTGGAGAGCATCTCCTCAAAGAAGGGCGTGTAGACCGAATCCACCAAAGCTATCTTCTCATCGAGCACTAAATAAGCGTTGTATGTTGTCCCCCTGTGGGTGGAGTAATGATGGCCGTGAAAGTTCCTCACATCCCAGTCCACCGCCCCCACCCAATAGACCCGGTCGCAGACTTTGATACTATTCATCTCACCTCCATCTAAAAAAGTCACTTCTTCAAGGGGATAAACCTTGATATACTCGATTAGTGGCTATTCAGCTATGCACTGTCATTCCGGCTCAAGCAGAGCACATTGGAGGAATATAGTTAGACGAACTCCTCCTTTAACACCTCGTACTCCTCAATGCTGTGCCGTAGAGCCTGTCCAACCAAAGGCCCGGCCCCGAGAGTTGGAACCTGTTCCTCGTACGTGGGACGTCC
>JBHIER010000170.1:0-7157 GCA_046760705.1 bacterium | reverse complement strand
GAATCTTCCAAAAAGTCCTGCTTGAGCCTCACAATGTTGGCCACAGATTTCTTATTGCTGCTGACGTAGGCACTTTGCTCCTCAAAAGGGACGATGAAAGGTGTTTTGTCGTCCCTGGCCAGAATGTAGCCGATAGTGGTTCGATTAACTCGCCCGGTCAATTTGGCGGCCAAAGAGGGGTCGTTTATCGTTCTGGTATAAACAGCAAATATCTCGCTGCTGAAGATATCGCTTCCCTCTAAGAAGAAGGGCCTTTTTTCAGGGTAGAAGAGAGCAAAAGTGGTATTGATGTCGATCTGGGCGACGTCGGACTCAACCTGGCTGAAGTCGGGATCATAAGCAAAATCGAGAGTGAGGTCGGATGTGAGGCCGTATTTTATGTCGACTCCGGCGTTGGCGTCAATATCGTCGTTTTCAAAGGGAGCTTTGGGGTCCGCGGGATCGCTCGAGCTTCCTGTTTGAAAAGAGATAGCGTACGGCAGAATCTCCAGATAACGCCCGGCGCTCACACCTCGGATACCCTTCAATACCCCGGCTTGGCACAAAAAACAGCGGGCATCCCGATCCAGGGGAACCCAGGATATCTCCTCAAAACTCTCCCGGGGACGAAGGCGGATACAATGAAACCCCCATACCTGCTCCTCCCTGTTTGGAAAGCGGAGGCTCTTAAAGGGGACAGCGACCTCAGCCACCCAGCCATCGTCTACAATCCGGCCCGCCGAGTGCCAGACCATATCGAAGGTCACATCCTGCTCATCGATGTTTCGAAAAATATCAACCTGCAGACCATATGGGTTTACTCCCAACTGATAGGCCGTCTGACGATTCCGAAAGGTGTCGAGGACGATAAAAATGACATCGTCGGCTCTAAATTGGTCCCGGTCGGTGAGGGTGGCCCGAATGGTGGCTGGATCGTCGTAACAGTGGAAGGCCACATACATGGCTTGCTCATTATACGTCAACCAGACCTCAGTCTCAACCGACGGTTTCACGTTGTCACCAGGCTCTGTCTCGGAAAAATTGCCAATTCTCGCCGCCCCTTCCCAACCCTGGTCGTCCAATCTCCCATCAATACGGATGCTCCCATTCAGCCGGGGAACCCAGATCTCCAAATCGGTGTTGGGGCGAAACGTCTCCTCTCCTTCCTGAGGTACTGAAAAAGTGCACGCCGTTTCTGCTCTACCAGCAACACCCCCCGGAGGAGACAAGAGCAAAGATGCCCAGAGGATTAATAAGAATGAACCCTTCGTTATCATCAGCCTCCCTAATCTTTGGTGTTATCCGGGATGTGCCTACGATCTTAAAGTTAACCTTCGGAGAAATCTGTGTCAAGGAAAAACTGCAAGCCGCTGAGAGAGAATGGAGGGATCGAATAGGAGTTTCCTTTTCCGGCGATAGAGAAGAAGATCAGATCTATTTTTCAGCACTTTTCTTATCCCTTGCCCAACCAGCAATTGGTTTAAACTTTCTTTCTGGTGAAGCCGGTAAGTTTTCATATTGAGCTCAAAAATTAACATACGTTGTCCCCTGGATGTCATGAAAAAGAACCCCTGATGATCCCGCTTGCTCCGATGTGTCCAAAATCTCCCTCTTTATACCACAATTCTACGGGAGGGTTCTATCTATTTAATAATCCCCAACCAATCGCTGAAAAGGAGGAAGAAGCGGTCGATCAACAGGGCCATCCTGGTCATCACCGTGTATCCGTATCCGGCCCCAAATCCGACCATCAGGAAGGCGACTCCGATTTTTGAGGTCACCCTCGTAATCCCCTCATACTCCTTGGAAAAGAAGAAGTAACTCAAGGTGCAGATGAGGCCGAGGACGATGAGAGGATTGGCCACAGCCTGAAGAAGGGTGAAAAATCCAGGCTCTTCTGCGAACCCCTTCCACGATCCGACGTCGATAATAGGGATCAAATTCGACTTTATATGAATCACCAAATCGCCTGAAGCGAAGCCGATCACGGCCAGACCTGCATACGTACCCATCATGAGAGCCAAAGGCCAGAGGCTGATCCATCCCCCTCGAGGAAGAAATCGAGCAAACAGGAACAGTCCCATAATGAGCGGAACGAGCAGCCACCCATCCTGCCCCCTCATCAACGGATGCCATAAGTTGGGCAGAAATACGTTGTAAAACTGAACAGCGATGGCGTACCCTGCGGCAATGCCCACGAAGAGGTGCTCGGCAAACTTGTATAGGGGGTTGTCCTTGTACAGAAAGCTGAACACACAGAGTGTCAATAGAGCGGCCACAGTTGTCCAGAAGAATTCCATCGTTCAACCAGAAAATATCAGAGGGAACGTTTTGATCTCCTGCCCAAAAAGACCGATATATTTCCCAAGATAATGAACACTATGATCACCAAATGTCCGATCGTAAGCGGATCCATTGCTCTTGTGGCCAATCCGGGGGAGTGAATGAGCTTCTCGTACTCGGCCGCGCCGATAATTCCAGTCAGAAGGCCCGTGATCTGTTGAGACTGATAGTATGGCATTAAGAAGGGGACGCCCGTGGCCATCACGGCGCAGATCAACGGGATATCGAAGCGCGGCTGCACATACTTGGCGTATTCCCTCCCGCCAGGATAGCCGGCGGTCAGGCTGATCAACATCTCAAAGCTGCCGTAGTCCGTGGCATCTCGCAGCAGAGGGATATTGTCAACCGGGGTTCGATAATAATCCGTCGGAAACGTATCTTTCAGGCTCTCCCCCACGGCCACCATGGTCGCCTCTCGGCCTTCCTTAAAGCCCAAGTTGACGTAATCGAGGCCGTACGTTTTGCCATACTCTTCAGCCACCATTTGAAAAGCCCGCTCGGCCATTGGCGGGCCGCCCTCCCACAGACTGATGGCCACCACTTTGATGTCGCGTTCGAACAGATGGCGGAGAATGGCTACATTCATGGGGTAGATCTCCGCCTTGGCCGCGGGATCGTAGTCGCATGAGAGAAGCACCCTGGCTCCTGGAGGCAGTCTCTCGATCTGCTCGTAAAAATTCCTCACAGGCCGGCTGACTTTCAGCGGTACACCCACGGGAAGGAGGAGCGGTATGATCACGGCCAGGGTTAAACCCAAAAAGATGAACCGCCTGTCCAATATTTTTCCCCTCCCGGATGGCTCCATCTATTCTCCTGTGCCGAGATACGAACGTTCAAAACCGAAAATGACCCGCAATCCGGTCGCAATCGCCCCCAGAGCTGCCCCGATCAGGATCGCCCTGTAGACCACCACATTGGGGACGTTCATAATCCACTCAACCAGATCTGGATAGCGTGTCCAGAGGAGATTGTAGACCAGAGGGATGCGGCCTGCCATAACGATGAGGGCCGTTGCCCCTAAAAGGCCAGCCTGCCAGGTTCGAATCCGGAAGGCCCGAAAGGCAGCCGAAGCGATGAAAAAGGCCAGAGTGGCATACATGGTGGCCATCATGGGCATGTACATCTTCATGTAAATGCGGTCGATGAAGAAGGTGCCCCTCGACAACCCCTGGACCAATCCGACAACAAGGGTGATCAACAGAGCGACAACCAGCACCAGCTTGTATCCCCAGTCCTTCTCCCTGCGAACGATCTTCGTCCCGTTCACTCGAAGGATGTTCGACACCCCTAGGACGTAGGCAAAGGAGAGAACGATGATGGCCCACTGCTGAAATCGGTTGGCCAGAGAGCCGACGGTGTGGTGCGGCACGAAGTACTGGAGGATCATGAAGATCCCGAAGAGAAAGGTGATGGCTAACGGTACTTTTCGTCGCACAAGATCGCTCCTTTTTGCAAAATCATCAAAGCAGATCGCCCCTTAGAATTACTGCACAGCAAACCAACCGCTGATGGTATCGATCCCAAACAGCTCCAGAATCGAGCCCAGAATCAACAGCACGATCACGACTGCCTTGACCACATCGGCCGCCTTCAGTGAACTCAACAGCTTCGGCTCTTTGGAGATGTATGCGCTGGCCGCGTAGAACTCCTCGCCAATGAGGGTGTGATCGCAGGCGGCTACAAAAAAGGGCAACTGCTGGGTCTCGGCAGTGCCGGCGATCTGCATCGCCCCAGCGCTGTGGCCCATCTCGGCCAGGATGAGGGCCTCGGCTCCAAATCCACCCAAATAGAAGGTGGCCGCTGGTCTTTCCCGGAGCATGATACCGTCCACGGCCGCAGCGTATGCGAAGTGGTCGTCGGACAGATACCGAATGTTATCGGGATCATAAGCCTCAGGCCGTCCAGCCTCGTGCATCCCCCTCTTCACAGACTCCTCGGCCAATGGAATGAGAAAGGCTCGATTGAGAGGGACAATAAGGCGAACCCTGTTTTTCGCCGCTCTCTTGGCAACTTCGACGAGAATGGCCATGCTGGCAATGGTCTGAATGTTATCTACATCGAAGACGCCCGGCACATACACCACCGGCCTCCCCACCTCCGCAGCCCGCCCGATAGCCTGCCCAACGGCCTGTATGCCTGGGATTTCTCTGACAAGGAGTTCTCTCCCCTTCTTGGCCCAAGAGGTGAGGATAAGAACAAAAGAGAAAAAGACCGCGACAACCACCAACACGTTCACCCGCCCCCGATGAAACCAGTCCGAATTTGTCCGGCCAATCTCAATTTCATCCGGTCCGTCGTGAATACGGGCCCCGGCCGGCGAGGATGAATGAGCTGAATCGGCCACCCCAACTTCCAACTGCCGGGAAGTGGCAACAAGAGGTAGTATTAGAACAACCAATCCCAGCAGGGTCAAGAAGAGAACGGAACATAAGCTAAACTCACGGTTGATACCAATGTCGGATACTCTCATGGAAGCCATCCCTGAACTTAGTTGGGTTGGTTCTTTTGCAAAGTCCTCCGCAGGATCTGACGCTATTGCGATCAGAGATCGGGGTTTCAAACCTCCTCCCGATGATCAAATCTCACACAGATTAACAAAGAATTGAGACAAAGTCAAGGAAAATTTCCCCCAAAGGAAAAAATCTTTCGCCCTTGGGATATGTCACTTTTTAGTTGACAATGTCCTTCCTTTGATGTTATGTTATGCGAAAAGACGGCTAAGTCGCAAAAGAGGCAAGGAACATTCGTATGAAATTGTCCGTCATAATGCCAGTCTTCAATGAAGAGAAGACCCTTACGACGATACTGGATCGGGTGCAGGCGGTTCCCATTGACAAAGAGATCATCATTGTAGATGACTGCTCCATCGATACCACCCGGGGGCTGCTGGAAAAGATCCGCTCCGAGAACGTCACAATCTATTATCACCAAAGGAATCTGGGCAAAGGCGCAGCAGTCCGGACGGGTCTGCACCATGCCACAGGGGACGTCGTCATCGTCCAGGACGGTGATCTGGAGTACGATCCGGGCGATTATCTCAAGTTGGTGCAGCCCATACTTGATGGGAGGACGGACGTGGTCTACGGTTCTCGGGTCCTGGCCCACAGCCCCATCTCTTATCGGAGATACAACTGGGGGTCAAGGTTTCTCACCTGGGTGGCCAATCGCATTTACGGCCTCAACATCACGGACCTGTACACGTGCTACAAGGTGATCAGCAGGGACGTGATGCAGAGCCTGGATTTAAGATGTCGGGGATTCGAATTCTGCCCGGAGATCACGGCCAAACTCACCAGAAAAGGGCACAGCATCGTCGAACTGCCGATTTCGTATCACCCCCGACCCTTTGAGGAAGGCAAAAAGATACGCTGGTTCGACGGCCTCATCGGCCTGTGGACATTGATACGGTACAGATTCTGGAGGGCTCCATTTTCGTCCCGCAGACCGTAGAAGATTTTGTGTAGAACCCCCCATAACGGCGCAAAATAGGCCCAAGAAGCCATCAAAATCCAAAAGGTGACTATTCAGCCTATCTCTCTGGATAACTTCACCTCACCTGTCATTCCGGTTCCGACGAAGTCGGAGGATGCAATCCAGAGACCGAGCCGCAGGTGCTTTGTGCGTAATTCCGGATTAATGTTTCCGCCTCCTTCATGCGAGGGCTTCGTTCATTTTCCCTTCAGTCAGCGCGAATCTTTGAAGCTGGGGTTCACACCACTTCTAAGAAGGCGCATTTGAGGTATTCGGTCTCCGGCATGGAGAGGATGATGGGATGATCTGGAGCCTGGGTGCGAAGTTCTATCAGCCGCACTTTTCTGCCGGCGTCGGCCGCGGCCCTACGGATCACGGCCAAAAAGGTCTGGCGGTCGACGTGGTGGGAGCAGGAGCAGGTAACTAATATGGCCTGGTGAGAGTGAATGCTCAGCGCCCGCCGATTTATCTCCCGGTACCCCTTCCATGCCGGCTGTTCTGGTCTGGAGGCCGAGGTACTGGCCTTATCGATCAATGATGAGACCGGGTAGAAAATCCCCTTCGCTAAAGACGAGGCGATAGGCGTTCCGACCCCCCAGCAATCTGCCGTCGATATTCAAAGGTGCTCTGGATGCGCCGGCGGAAGAAATTTCCATCGATCTCCTCCTGATGGAAGCTCAGGATCCGGACACAGATCAGAGAGTGGGGATTGATGTAGCCCCGCCCGACAAAGTTTCCCCGAAGTCCAGGACCTCCACAAGTTCCCCGGCCTGGTAGTTCTTTGACGCATCCCGAACCTCGTTGCTGTAGATCCAAAGATGCCCCTTCTTAACTTGCCATTCCTCGTTCTTCTTCAAATGGACCGTCTTCGTCAGAGGGTCCTTTCAGCGCTGTGCGCTCATACAAGTAATCGAACAGTATCTTTCTTCTCCGTCCCTGGTGTCGGCAAAACCGGCACCAACAAGTATGTCAACAGCCGTGACAATCGAGCCACTGCCAGATCAACCTGCACCCTCTCACCATCTCCTAATATAGAAAGCCACCGTATCACCCACCGTGGCCCTCTCATCAACCTCCGGGGTGGTCCCATCATCCCCATAGACCGGCACCAGGCCGTACCAACCCTCGGTATGGACTATCATACCACCGCATTGTACCCCATCGGGATCGTAAACTGTGACTACAGCGCCCACCTTCACCGGCTCATCATCAACCACTGCCTGGCCGTAAAAGTCCACCCACCTTGGGGTGGGAATAAAGGTGAAGGTAGAATCATCAAGAACACCGGCCTTAGCCAAACCAGCCCCGACCGGACAGTCACCGGCCCCACAGGGATAGACCAGGGTGGTCTCAGCCGCCTCCGG
>JBHIER010000169.1:0-7169 GCA_046760705.1 bacterium | reverse complement strand
AGCGCACCCATCAAAACCTCTATTTTTCTTCCTTCCTCATCCGTTCCTATTTCCTTAAGAACACGGGCATGTGTGCTCACCGGAAGCCCTTCAACAAGACAAGTCAACCAACACTTCTTGGTCACTTTGTGAACCTCTCCTCCTAGAGAAACAGGCTCTACCCTTTCTGATTCAAATGTCGGCAAAAGAGAAGCCAGATCATCCACAACATAGGTATTCCGTGCTCCTCCATCAAATAGTGTCCAACAATTGCGCCCAGCTACAATGACATTAGTTCTTAGTCGTGCCATGACATCCTCCTCCCCTTTTTGAGGCCCTGTTTAAACGAGAGGCATCCCTCAACAGCATGCCATCCTTTTTCGGCTTGGCCCTTTGAAATTCCTCCAGGGCTTTTTGATAAAGGCCCTTCGCTTCTCTTAGATGCTTTTCGGGATCCATTTCACTTCTCAGCCTCGATAATTTCCAAACCTTCGAGCATACAACGCGAAAGCCAATTCCTTTTTTCACTTCAGGCAATGGGATCTTCATCTGGTAATCCAGGCACGGTTCATTTTTTGATTACAGCTCTCTGAGGTAATTCCTGGCTGTGGCTGCCCACTTGCTTTGGGGGTCCAACCGAATATACTCTCTCCAGTGCACCCGCGCTTGTTCTTTCAACCCCTTTTCATAATATGCCGAAGCTATATTAAAATGCGCATCAGCATAGTCGGGCTTAATTTCCAGAGCCTTTTCATATTCTTCAATGGCTTCATCCAGTCTACCCATGTCAACCCAGACGTGGGCCAGGTTGTAATGCCCCTCCACACCGAGAGAGTTAGCCTCGATGGCTTTCTTAAATTCGGCGGCTGCTTTTAACAACCATCCTTTATCATAATAAATCCGGCCAAGGTTCACCAGTGCCTCATAGTGAAAAGGATCTAGCACCAATGCGTTCTTGTAAGCCTCAATAGCTTCTTCATAACCCCCATTATCCTGGTCCAATCTGCAACCCTGTTCGTACCATTGTTCCGGAGGTTTGACCCCCGCTTTTGATAAATCCCTCTCCAGGCTCACCTCCTTGGGCCTTGATGCTTTAGCTGCCCTTCTCTTTCTTCCTCTCAAGATTCTGGTTCTTATCTGCTCTTCCAATTCCCCCACAGTGGCACTGATTATGGTCTGACCAGTTTCATCAAAAACAGAATCTGCGTAGCTCACTATCAGCCGGGATCCATTGGTAGCAATTATTAGCTGGCTCAGGGGATCTTTGATTTTGGGGATTTGAGATTTCAGGGCTTTAACCCCTCTTCTGATTCTTTGAAGCGACAGACCAGCCTTCAGCAACCTCAAAGCTACCTCGATGCATATCAGATCTGTAGAACTATACCTTCTAATCTTTCCCTGAGTTTTACTGGGGCTCATGAAACCGGACCTATCCCAATATCTGAGCCGGCCACAGGTTAAGCCAAAAGTTTTTACAACATCTTTGGCCGTGAAAAATTCTTTCATCGCCCCTCCATAACGCACTCTTTCGGCACTTTATCTGTTCTCAACCCCCTAAAGCTGGGGGCTCTGAGTCTACCACTCTCAGTCATGGTGAGATACTCTACCTGGCAAACTAACTGCGGGGAAAGCCAGTGGATCTTTTCCGATAAATTCGGTCTCTTGGAAAAAGGACAGCGGTCGGTCTCCAGATAGCCGAACCTGTCGTGTAAGTGCTTAAGATTTTCACCGCTAAACCCGGTCCCGACATGCCCAACATAAATAATAGTCTCACCATCGTAAACAGCAAGCAACAATGACCCAAATGGCCGGGAGGCTGATTCGGTGTAACCGCATATCACACATTCTTGAGTTTTCTTGTTCTTGATCTTCAGCCAGTTGCCCGATCTTCTTCCCATCAGATATTTACCCCTCAAAGACTTAGCCATCGCACCTTCCAGACCCTGGTTTACAATCCCCTCAAAGAACTTTCTTCCCTCCCTGAAAATGTAGGGCGTTTCGTAAAATATGCCTGGAACATTTTGGCTAACGATCCGGCTCTGCACCTGTTTTCTCTCTCTCAGGGGATATCCAGTCAGGTCTTGTCCATCGAGGTAAAGTATATCGAAACCAATGAATCTGGCAGGTAGTTGGCGAGAGAGAATCTCTATCTGCGGTTTTCTCTGCAAATGTTCCCGCTTCTGTAATTTTTCGAAGCTGGGTTTGCCGTGGACAAAAACAACTATCTCTCCATCCAGTATGACATCTTTGGCATTAAATACTGCCGGAAGTTCCTTGAACTCAGGGTAACGGTAAGTGATGTCTAGCAGTCTGCGGTTTTGCAGCCGAACTTGGCCACGGCTCAGGAAGGCGATGCATCTGGTACCATCCCATTTCGGTTCAAAGAGATGATCTTCAGAATCAAAAGGTTCAGGACATGCTTTGGCCAGCATGGGTTTTATGGCTCTGTCCATCCAATTCATAATATTCTGTAAACTCTTTTCTGAAGCCTGATAAATCCAACTTCTCTCCCTTTGGATCAATCCTTATTTTCCGGGGGCCTTCAGCTTTATCCGGTTGCTCGGTTTTCGCTCTACTCTCTTCTCAGCTTTGGCCATTGGTTTTCTGGTTGTGATCTCAACGCTCTGTCGCAGAGCATCCATCAAGCTCCTTATTTCGCATCACCACCTTGCCGATGGCGATTTTCCCCTTCTCCCTCATCGCCTGTCTCAAAAGAGCGTATGCATCAGCACCGACAGCTCCGTCAGGGATCAGAAAATAAGTCGTATCGAAATAGACAGGATCAATTTCGGCCGCATCTACAAACTGAACTATCTCTATTGTCTTGGTGGATTCAAGTCTCAGCTTTTCAAAATCCTTATCATCCAGAATCACGTATTGATCCTCTCCGTACTCATATCCCTTAACAATCTGCTCGTTGGGCACCTTTCGGCCACATTTTGAGCAGACCTTTTCATATTTAAGCCTTGACCCACATCGCCGGTGGGGATGTTGAGCAGGCTTAATTTGAGGTGTCCTTTCCATATCGATCTCATGGCATCCCTCCGCGTAAAGAGTCATAAAATAGCTATGGATATAACGGCTTCTGAGAGTGGATGACGGGAATCGAACGGGCAAACTCTCTGGCCGAGTAGTTCCGTCTCATCCTTCTCAGTATCTCATCATCTCCACTCTGCAGAGGAATGTGCAGATGTCGGCATATCTTCTGCGAAGAAGCGATCAGATCGATGATTTGGGGAGAACATTCCATCGGCTCAACGGAACTGAGGCGGATGCGCCAGAGTCCGTCCGGCTCGATCAAGGCCTTCAGAACGTCACCCAGAGAGATCGTCTCGGAAAGGTCAACCCCGTAGGCTCCCAGACGAACGCCGGGGAGAATAATCTCTCTATGGCCGGACTCGACCAAACGGCGGGCCTGAAACAGAATGGTCTGAAGAGATCTGCTCCTAAGGGGGCCTCTGGCAAATGGCACAATGCAGTAGGAACAGAACGAATCACACGCATCTTGGATCTTAATGAATGCTCGGGTGTGATTCCGAAAACGTCTGATGTTCCGTGCGTTGGCAGCGCCTCGCCTCGAA
Source organism: bacterium (assembly GCA_046760705.1). GTDB lineage: Bacteria > JBHIER01 > JBHIER01. Next base: position 3,609 of record JBHIER010000169.1, on the reverse strand, counting down.
CGGTTCCCGAATGGCCTCGGTCTCGCATTGGTTCAGCTTGCAACCCAACGTATAGAAAGCAGCCGTTGGCATGGTTCACGCGTCCATAAAATCCTACGCATCTCCTTTCTCGGCGTCCTCAGTCGACTCTTCAACTTCGGTGTGGACGTCTCCTTTTACCTCGGCTTCGACGCTGGTTTCACCGGCCGTATCAATCGCGTCCTCACCCCTTTCTGCCTCCGACACTTGTAGCTCTTTCTCTTGGCGATCGTCTTTCTCCTCGACCTCGGTGGCCGGTTTTGGCTCCGTTTGAGGTCCTGTCTGGCCCTGTTTCAGGGGGGCAACGACCAACTCAGGTCTCTCCACAAGGTCGGTCACCCTGATCGTCTTGCGGGGATGGAGCTTGAGAAACTCCTCGAGCTCCTCTCGCTCCTTATCCTCAAAATAGGCCTTCACGCTCAGCAGAATTCGTCTGTTGTGCCGATCAAACCTGATCACCTTGAGCGGGATGGTCTCCCCCTCCGAAAAGACTTCCCGGAGCTTTCTCATGGGCTCGTTCAGTTGAGACAACGGGACAAACCCCTCAACGTCCTTCGGCAGACTGACGACCAGCCCCTTCTCCAGAATCTTTACAATCACTCCTTCGACCTCAGTCCCTGGGGCGTATTCGACAGCCAATCTGTTCCACGGATTCTCCACAGTCTGCTTATATCCCAAGGAGATCCTTCTGTTCACCGTATCGATCTTGAGCACGACGACTTCCACTCTGTCGCCTTTCTTCATCACCTCGCTGGGATAGCGAATCCGTTTTGTCCAGGACATATCGGAGATGTGGACCAGACCATCGATGCCCTCCTCGACCTCCACGAAGGCCCCGAAGGGGGTGAGATTGCGCACCCTACCTGTAATTCGACTTCCAACCGGATGTCTTTCTTCCAATGACTCCCACGGATCTGGCTCGATCTGTTTAAGGCCCAAGGAGATCTTTTTGGCCGTCTTATTGACGTTCAGTACCACCGCCTCCACCACATCACCGATGGCTACCACTTTTGACGGATGCCGAATGTGGCGCGTCCAGGACATTTCGGAGATGTGAATAAGTCCTTCCACCCCTTTCTCCAGCTCCACGAAAGCGCCGTAATCTGTAATGCTGACCACCGTGCCCCTCACCTTACTGCCCGCGGGGTATTTCTCCTCGATGTTCTCCCACGGATAGGGTGAGAGCTGTTTTAAGCCGAGGGATATGCGTTCTTTGTTCTCGGCGAAATCGAGCACCTTCACGCTGATCTTATCTCCTATGGCCAACACCTCAGAGGGATGGCTCACCCGGCCCCACGACATGTCCGTGATGTGGAGCAGACCGTCCACGCCTCCCAGGTCGATGAACGCCCCAAAGTCGGTGATGTTTTTGACCACGCCCTCGCGAATCTGGTCCCTCTCCAGCTCGGCCAGAATCTTCTTCCGCTGTCTGGCCCTCTCCTCCTCGAGGACGACGCGCCTGGAGATGACGATGTTGCGGCGCGTCTTGTTCAGTTTGATAATCTTGAAGGACGTCGTCTGACCAATATACTGGTCGAAGTCCTTCACCTGTTTGATGTCGATCTGAGACCCAGGCAAAAAGGCATCGACACCGAAGAGATCAACCACAATTCCGCCCTTAATCCTCCGGAGGAGCTTCCCTTCAACGGCTTCGCCGTTTTCGTAGGCCGTTTTTATCCTGTCCCACACCTTCATGAAATCGGCCTTCAATTTGGACAGAACGACCTGACCGTCCTGGTTCTCAATATTTTCCAAGAAGACCTCGATTTCATCGCTCACTTGAATATTCAGGGGTTCACCAAATTCTGACAGAGGAATGGCCCCTTCCGATTTAAACCCCACATCGACGACGACCTCCTTCTCGTCAACTTGGAGAACTTTTCCCTTGACGATCTCCCCCTCCGCGAAGTGCTTGAGCGTATTTTCGTAGAGACTGAGCATGTGCTCGTCCTCTTCCGACGGGACAGTCACCTCCTCTGTGGCATTGAGGGGTATGAAGGTTCTGGGAGAGGCCTTTTGAGCCTCTCTGGCAGGGGGACACCGATCTTCCGTGCTCTCTTCCGACAGAGCCTCCTCCACCGTCTTTTTCGGAGGCCTGGGCCGCAGGCGCCGCTCCACCCGCCTCTCAGTCGGCACCGTCTCCGCAGACGGAGTCTGGCCCTCTTTTTCCGTTGTACCTGTTCCTTCCGAGACTGGGCTCTCCTCTTTCACCTCCTTGCTCACGTCTTTCTCGGAAGTCTCCTGCACGTGCAGTCTTTCTTCGGTCATGAACCCGTTCCTCCTTTATCTATAGAATTTGCCTTACACTGAAGGCAGAAAAGTCGCTATCCTCTCTCTGCCCAGAGAGAGGTCTTGTATCTGCTGGATGCGATCCAGAATCTCCCCTATAATCCAGTCCGGGGTGGAGGTGCCGGCCGTCACACCGACGATTTCGATCCCTCGAAACCACCCCGTTCGAATCTCCTCCGCAGTCTCCACGTGATATGTCGTCCGGCAGAGCTCCCGGCACAGGTTGGCCAACCGAGTCGTGTTGGCGCTGTTCTTTCCTCCGACGACAATCATCACATCGGCCTTTCGGGCCAGCTCGGCCGTAGATCTCTGGCGCGCCACGACCGAATCACAGATTGTATAATAGACCTTCAATTGGTGCGTTTTCGCCTTCAGTTTGTCGACAATGCGCTGAAAATGGTCGAGAGAAATGGTCGTTTGGGCGATCACGCCCACCCGTCCTTCAAAGGCTATCCGATCCACTTGACCCTCCTCATTTACAACGAGAGCCTTATCTTTGGCGTATCCTAAAAGGCCCTCGACCTCAGGGTGATCAGGGTCACCGACGATGGCCACCTGATACCCTTCCCTGACCAGGGACTGAGCGTATCTTTGCGACTTTCGGACGAAGGGGCAGGTGGCATCCACCACCCTCAACTGTCGCCGCCCCGCCTCCTGAAGGACCGACGGTGAGACACCGTGCGATCGGATGATTAATGTCTGCCGCCACAGCTCGGAGATATTGTCCACCACCCGGATACCCGATTCCTTCATCTTGGTCACCATTTGCGGATTGTGAATGATCGGCCCCAGGGTATAGGCCGGCCCTTTACCGTCTTCAACCGACTCAAAGGCCATCTTAATGGCCCGCTTCACTCCGAAGCAGAAGCCCGAATTTTCAGCCACCAAAATGCGCATCTATTGCTTGTGCTGCCTCTTTCCTTTCTGCAACCACCTCTCCACTTTTCGGATAACGATCTCCACCTGTTCCTCTATGGTGAGATGGGTCGTATCGAGGAGCTGAGCATCGCTGGCTGGGTGCAAGGGGCTGAACATCCTCGAGCTGTCCCATCGGTCTCGCTCAAGAATCGTCCCCTCCAGCTCCTTTAGATTAACCTTCAGTCCCATTCTCCGCAATTCGTCGCATCTCCGTCTGGCCCGTTGGTGAATATCAGCGACCATGAATACCTTCACATCGGCGTGAGGAAAGACGACCGTTCCGATGTCACGCCCCTCCATCACCACCCCTCCCCCCGGCCCAACTCCCTCTGTTTGGCCACCAACGCTTCCCGGGTCTGTTTCACTTCCGAGACAGCCGAGACA
>JBHIER010000168.1:0-7197 GCA_046760705.1 bacterium | reverse complement strand
ATTTAATATCTTCCGTTCTGATTGTCAACGTTTTTTTCATCAGTTTCAATAACTGTTTTTCTCACCCAATATATTGGGGTAAGAGTGGGAAGAGGGCGTATATTTTGAAAAGGCACGGATAGATCACAAGGACTTTTTTCTATTTTTGGAAGCAAGGAAGTGGTAGATTTAGATTTTTTGGAGAGGGGAGCTGAGTATCGGAGGTCGTTTTCGTTAATCGTCTCTCCCTGCTGCCCTTGAAAACCGTCGATAGAGCAGATATGCCGCGAGGAAGGATACGATGAAAATGACCGCGGGTATGACGATACCCAAGGCGGGGTGGCCAATCCGCTGAGCTTGCGACGTAGGTATCTGTATCATCATTCCTGTTCCTTTCCTTTCAATCGATCCGCTCTTCCCTTTTTGTGCTTTTTATAGGAGAAGTAAGCCAGGAACATGCCCAGAAACGAGGCGGCATAAGCGATGGACATACCGATAGCAACTGTCAGCCCTCCGCTCATTTCACTCCTCCCACCGTTCTATTCTCTCGAGGCTCTCTAAATACTCCTTCTGCTTCTTCTCATACTCGGTTGAGATGGCCTTCAGTTTTGGGTCGATGACAAAAAAGAGAACCAGAGTGAGTCCAATACCCAAGCCCAAGACGATGAAACCGATGGTGAGCATGAGGAGGGACAGCGCCACTCCAATGGTCAAAGCGATGTAGGCTAAAGGGGAAAGGACGATGGCCATCCAATCCTCCCTCTTCCATTCGTCTGCCTCTTCAGGCGTCCATTGACGGCGTATCCAGGTCATCAGGTACTCCTCTCACTGTGTAAAAGTCCTCTCATTTCAGTCTCCCTCCGCACCGGCCCCCACCAGCCGATGGGACGGGACATGACGTAATACTTTACCAGATGGTCCATCTCCTCCGGACGGGTCAGGAACGTAATGGGCACGTAGATCAGAGCACCCAGCACCATCAACGACCAGAATTGGAGGTAATCCGGTAAATCGGGAATGAGACCGAAGGCCGGAAGGATCCATACCACCAGCCAACTGAGGCCTAAATTGGCGATCCAGGAAGAGAGATATCCCCAGGCATTGAAGCGCCACCACACCACCTGCAAAATATTGGGCAGCCACACCCCGGCAGCCATGATCCACAACGCAAAGATGAGCCACTTGGTGATCTCCTCCATCATCAGACCGTAGAGAAAAGACCCTAAAAGGAGAATGACCGTAGCTATCCGTCCCACCCAGACGAGGGTCTTCTCCGAAGCTTTCGGATTGACATAGTGGTGATAGAGATCGCGAGTGGCGTACATGGCCCCTAAATTGAGATGGGTTGAGATCGTCGACAGATGAATGGCCAGCACGGCGGCGAAAAAGAAACCGCCCATACCTACGGGCAGATACTCGAAACCGATCCTGAACCAGCCGAGTTCGTATTCGGCCTGGGAGGTGATGCTGGGGAAGAGGACGTAAAATCCGAGAATGGCTACGGCCCACAGGGAGTTGCGGATGAGGACGAGAGCCGTGCCCGCCCAGATGCTGTACGAAGCGTCCCGCACTGTCTTGGCCGACTGAATCCGCTGGGCTTCCACGTACCAGTCGATGCTGGTGCCCATGCCGAATCCACCAATGATACTAATGACCATCATTGTTATGAACCAGACGAAGGGAAACTCTCCACCAAAGAGGCCGGTGAAGGCGAAGGGATTGATCCGCCACGATTGGCCCATAAGAGCGAGCTTTGAGACAATTGCTTGCGGCCCACCTGCGGCAATAATACCCCACACCGAGGTGATGATGATGACCGCCAGGGCAATGAGCCCCTGCTGAAAATCCGCCACGACCACACCCCAGTATCCGGCAGCTAAAACATAGATGGCACAGATGCAGGAGAACCCCATCAACCCAATCCAGAGGGGCCAGCCGAAGGCATAGTTGCACAGCTTGCCCATGGCCATACCCACCCAGCCCAAAATAAACATGTTCATGAAGACCTGCCAGCCGGCCATCCACCCTCGGAGCAGCTCGCTGCCCAGGCCGCCGAACCGTAGACTCTGCCATTCTGCCTGGGTGTAGGCCAAGGATCGTCGGAAAATTCTCGTCGAGACAAAGGCACTGATGGCACACCAGGCGGAGAAGAAGGTGTACCAGATCCCTCGCAGACCGTATCTGTAAATCACCCCGGTGACCCACATCGGAGTGTCCGTGGCAGTATGAGTGGCATAGACCGAGGCTGCCGGCAGCCACCAGGGCAGCCCCCGTCCGGCCAAAAAGAAATCGGACTCCGAACGTCTGCCCAGGCGATAAAAGAGCACCCCGCAGCCGATCATCAGGGCCAGGAAGACAACCATCCACACCCAGTCAAGAAATGTAAACAGCGCCATTACAATGTCCTGCAAGCCACATTTACGGGTATAAACCCCTACACCATTTCGCATTCGGCCAATCGGTGGTCGCGAATAGCCCAGAGCGAAGCGGCCATCCGGAGCCCTCACCGATAGGCTGTCGTCGCCTCTCTCTTCTTAATATTATAAAAACAATGCGGCCATAGCAAACTCAAAGTTTCGATTGAGTGAAAAATGCGGCCTTGCTCAGTCTGGTGACCGCGACCGCAGAATTCCATTTTTCCCTTGACATGAAGGCAATACTTTAATACAATTACACCTGTAAAAACGGGGTTATGGCTCAGTGAGGGTCCTCAATCTATATGGCTTGGGATACGGATGTGTCCCTGCGACAGTTAACGGAAGGTGAGAACGGTTGCGGCGCGACAGTGGTCATGAATGTGACACGTTCCCGCGGGGCGAGATGGGCTGGCAGGCTCTTGGCCGGCGCATACGCGGCGCTCTCTGGTTGGCCACAATAGCCAGCATCCCCCTTCTGTGGGGAAAAACGTTCGGCCAGGAGCTCGTCCCCAGCTACGGCGATACGCTCGTCATCGGGGAGATTGGGAGCGGTCTGAAAAACCTCAACCCCATCTTCTATACACTCGATCAGGAGAAGGAGATCGCAGATCTCATCTACGGCGAAGGATTGATCCGCCTGGACCGAGAGGAAAGGGTTGCACCCGGGCTGGCAGAATCCTGGGAGAGTACAGAGGACAGATCGGTCTGGACGTTTCAGCTCAGGGATGGGGTCCTCTTTCATAATAACGTACCTCTGCAAAGCGGGGACGTGGTCTTCACCTACAATCTGTACAGAGGCGTCAAATCTGATCCAGAATATTTCTACGACAACAATTTTGACATCATCGAACACGTCCAAGCAGACGGGAACATGAGGGTGCGGTTTGAATTGAAAGGTCCGTACCCCAGATTTCTCCCCGAGCTTGCCACCCTCCAAATTCTTCCCAGACAGATCTATGACAGGGGAACTTATGAGATGACGCGAGAGACAATTTTGGGTTCAAAGCCGATCGGTCTTGGGCCTTTCATCTTCTCCAGTTGGGACGATAGGGAGAGGATTGTTCTGAGGGCCAATCCCTCATACTACCGCGGTCGGCCCTACCTTGATGGCCTTGTCCTTCGATTTTACGCCACGGAGGAGCTGCTCAAGGCAGCCTTTGTCACCGGAGAGATCGATTTTGCCAGAATAGAGGACGAAGCCTCAGCCCGGGATGTGTGGAGGTCGAACCCTCGCATTCGGCTTGTCACCCTCGTTTCGAATCGGAAGGCCTTTGAATGTGTCTGTTATAACACCTCCAAGAGCCTCTTTGCCAGCAGAGTGACCCGCCGGGCCTTGACCCATGCTATCAATCGGGTCGGTCTGCTCGATGAGGTTCTGTCCGGAAAGGGGAACGTGGCCTACGGACCGTTGGATGCCGACTCGTGGGCCTATTATCCCAACCTCCCTAAGTATCGCTTTCATCCCCGGGAGGCGCTGGAACTGCTTCACCAAGACGGATGGTCCGACAGAGACAGAGACGGCCTTTTGGAAAGACGGGGGCAGCAGTTCAGGTTCACCCTCATGTTCCCCCGCGGTTCGACCCTCTTTGAGAGAATCGCCAGGATTATCAAACTCGATCTGAAGGAGATCGGGGTCGATGTGATCCCTGAACCGGAGGAGTATAGGGAGATGGTCACCCGGCTCAAAATGGGTGACTACGATGCGGCCCTGATGAGCTTCCCTTTCGAGGCGAAAGCTGACAATTTCGACCGACTGTTCCATTCCTCCAACATCCGAAGGGGGCTCAATGTCATGTACTACTCCAACCGCGAGGTCGACAAATTGATCACCCTGAGCTATGAGGTGAGCGAACCGAATCGGCTCGAACCCATCTTTCAGCGGCTGCAGTTACTCACTGGGCAGGATCAGCCCTGTACCTTTCTCTTTTTCCAATGGCTCTGGTACGCTGCTGTGGACACGCGCTTTCGAAACATCCGCCACCCCGGTGGTGGATTGACCCCGGTTACGGAATGGTACGTGCCAGAGGAGGCCCAAAGATATTGATGGGCTCAGGGAGGCGGCGATGCGGCGGATTCCTTTGCGAAACAGATTGATCACGCGTCTGTTATTGTCTCACATATTCTTAGCGGCCGTACCCATTATGGTGGTTGGCTGGGTCCTGATCACCACCGCCCAGAGATCGATAAAGAGCTCCGTGGCCGAGGGCAACCTGGCCCTGGCCAAGAGAGCTGCCGATGAGATCGGTCTCTATGTCCAAAATGGTCTGGGGATCCTCCGGGAGATGGCCGGCATGCCTAGCATGACCAGCATGGATCGGTGGAATCAAGACATCATCATTAACAACGCCAAGAGACGAAACGCTATCTTTGAAAAACTGTATGTTCTCGATCGAGGGGGAAGCGAAGTGGTCAGCACTGCCTTCGCCCAGTTCCATGGCTCACAAGCTGCGCACCCCGCGTTCATCCACGCTTCAGAAGGGCGCGAGTACATTTCGCCAGTCTTCATCTCCGATGACCGTCTCCCGGTCATCACCGTCTCAGAGCCCATCATGAAATTCAACAGTGTGGTGGGAGTCCTGGAGGCCAAGAAGAAGGTCTTGAAACGGGCCAAGCGCGGCCGGGCCTACGTGGTAGGAGCCAACGGTATTCTGATCGCCCACGCCGAAAAGAGACGGGTATACGCTCAGCAGGACTTCGGAGTCCTCGACGTGGTGAAAGATGTTCTGGCCGGAGAGGAGGGCCATCACATATACATCGATTTCGATGGGGAGGAGGTGATCGGTGCATATGCACCGGTGCCGATGTTGGGCTGGGGGGTGATCATCCAACAGCCGACAGAGGAGGCCTTCCTTCTGGCCACCAGAATGAGGATGGATGTGGTCCTGCTCATTCTGGGCAGTATTCTCCTGGCCTCCCTGATAGCCCTCCTCTTCACCCGAAAGATCACCAGGCCCATACACACGCTCGTCTCTGGAGCCCACCTCTTCTCCCAGGGGAGATTGGACCATCGCATCCAACCTGAGAGCAACGATGAGCTGGGAGCCCTGGCCATGGAATTTGACGCCATGGCCGCCAGTCTGCTCGAAAATCAGAGAAGACTCCGCCGCGCAGAACGGTTGGCAACTCTGAGCAAATTCGCCTCCATCGTCTCCCACGAAATTCGGAACCCCCTCAACTCCATGGCCATCAACATGCAAATTCTGAAGAGGGAGTTGATGAAAAAGGGGAGAGCAAACCCTGAGAAGCAGGAGAAGTATCTCAACATTGTCGCCTCCGAAATTGAGCGGCTCGACACACTGGTGCGAAACTTTCTCCTCATCGCTCGACCCCGGGAGCTCAAGCTCTCCGGATGTGACGTCAATACGATCCTGGAAGAGGTCCTCCTGTCCCAGGAGCTGAGGGCCAAAAAACAGCGCGTCCGCATTCTCCGAGACTTCTCTCCCAACGTAAACTCCTGCCGGGCCGACAGAGATCAATTGAAACAGGTCTTTCTGAATATAGTCCTCAATGCTCTGGAAGCTATGCCCACCGGAGGCCAACTGAAGGTCGCTACCCGACTCGGACCCTTTGGAGGGACGGAGAGCAGAGCGAAAGTACCCTTAACCCGACGATCCGTTGCCGTCAGTTTCACCGATACCGGCGTGGGGATTCCAAAGGAGGAGATGGAGACCATATTCGATTTCTATTACTCCACGAAAAAGGGGGGAACGGGCCTGGGCCTGGCCATAGCCCAGCAGATTGTCGAGGAGCATAGCGGAACAATTCTGGTTGAAAGTGGAGTCGGCAAGGGATCGACCTTCACCGTAACGATCCCTGCGGAGGCTGTCCAATGACGCCCGAGTGTGGAGGGGAGGAGAGCGCTTATTTGTGCCAGAAAAGGTAGGCTCTGCAGGAGTTTATCCCGCGCTCGATGCGGGGCAGCAATGACAAGGGTGGACGGAGATGACAGGGAGGGTGGGGATGACAGGCGTGACAGACACAAAAATGGAGTGAAGATGGCCAGGATATTATTGGTTGAAGACGACAGGAATACCTTAGAAGGCCTGGCTCACTTGTTGACAGATGAGGGATACAGTGTTCAGGCTGTCGGCGATGGGGAGGCAGCTCTGCGCGAGATCGAAGGGGATCAGTACGATCTTCTCCTCACAGATTTGAAGCTCCCTGGGATCGACGGGTTGGAACTGTACAAGAGGGCGAAAGGTATCTGCCAGGATATGGTGACGATCGTTGTGACCGCCTTCGGGACGGTGAAGACTGCAGTGGAAGCTATGAAGGAAGGCGTGTATGACTACATCACGAAACCGATAGAGGTGGATGAGCTGCTGATCATTATCAAAAATGCGCTGAATCGCCAAGAGCTTCTTCGAGAGAACATCATGCTCCGAGACCAGGTCCAGAGGGCGTACAGCTTTGAGAATATTGTTGGCAAGAGTGGAGCGATGATGGATGTGTTCAAAAAGGTGGCCAAAGTCTCCGCCAGCAACTCAACGGTGCTCATTCGGGGGGAGAGCGGGACGGGCAAGGAGCTCATCGCCAAAGCCATCCATTTCAACAGTGCGCGGAAGGAGAAACCGTTGGTCACCATCGACTGCGCCTCTCTCCCTGAGAACCTTCTGGAAAGCGAACTCTTCGGCTACGAAAAAGGGGCTTTTACCGGAGCGTTTCGAACCAAGGTGGGAAGGTTTGAGATGGCTGATGGAGGAACGCTCTTCCTCGACGAAATCGGAGACATCCCCCCCGGTGTGCAGGCGAAGCTGCTGCGAGCCCTGGAGGAGAAGACGATCGTCCGATTGGGAGGAAC
>JBHIER010000167.1:0-7237 GCA_046760705.1 bacterium | reverse complement strand
TGGGTCAGGAGGTGCGGACGCTGGTGGATGAAACCACGGAAGCGGGATATTATACGGTCACCTGGGATGGGAGAGATGACGGAGGCAGGGAACTAGCCAGTGGGGTGTATTTTTATCAGTTGTCAGTGGACAGTGAGCGGTGGTCAGAGACGAGGAAGATGGTGCTGTTGCGCTAAGACCAGAATATTACGAATAATTTTTCGTATTCTCTTCTTATTTATTGGACAATGAATCGAAGAAAATTGGGATCAATAAGGATGAGATCACCGTCGAGGATTACACCTCCCTTAATCTCATGATAAGCGACCTCCAATTGGCCGAGTATATTTCTCCCACCACAGAGGAGGGGAAATTTGTCAAGAAGGGTCTGCCGGTGATCCCACATCCAGTGAGACGATACGACACATCTCAGCCTGTTTACATCTATTTCGAGATCTACAATCTCACCAGGGATGACTATGGCAGAACTCATTTCAGGACCGACTACACCGTATCTTCCCTCAAGGGCAAAAAGAATGTGGTCTCAAAAGTGGTGGCTGAATTGGGACAAATGGTCGGCATAGATCGCAAGAAGGGGAAGATCACCGTCTCCTATGAGGATCGGGGCACATCCGATACCGAAATCGGCTACACCGGAATCGATATGAAGGACCCCCTGCCGGGGGATTATCAATTGACGGTCACAGTAGGATTTGAACAGCAGGGAGAGGGTGAAAAAGAGTGTTGTTTTCACCTTGTTAGAGTAAATAGAGCCGACGCAAAGTTCTCCAGAGGATCTCACCGTCCCCATGGCGTTCCGCTATCCTGCGCCTGCTCGGATTGCGGAGTTGTCACTCTTTTGGATCTTGAGCACTTCTGCTGGGCTGGCATCACATGAGGTGCAAACCGCCAAGAACATCGTCCTGCTCATGAGCGACGGGTGTGGGTATTTCCCCGTGGCCGCCGCGGCGACGGCCACCTCCACCGGGGGAAGACCTACAACGGCGCCATCGGTGTCGATCCGAAGATGCATCCACTGCGACACATTACCCAGTTTGCGGAAGATCTGGGCAAGGCGACAGGAGTAGTCACCACCGTTCAATGGAGCCATGCCACCCCGGCAGGCTTTGTCGCCCACAATCTGTCGCGCCACAATTATGTCGAAATCGCCCAGGAGATAATCCTGGATAGCGCTTGCGAAGTGATCATGGGTTGCGGCCATAGTTGGGATGAGATGCGCGTGATCGTCACAGGCGCCCATGAGTACGGCTATCTCACCGGCCCGGGCTCCGGACTTCTTACGGACGATCCCTGGGGTGAGCCATTTGCCGTGTGGAATCCCGTTGCCAACAACAGCCCAGGAAAGCTGGCGGGAATGGCACAGCAATGGCCATACAAATCCGTTAATACCTCTCTACGCCAAAGGCCCTGGTAGCGAGCGTTTCCACGGCTGTGTGAAGGGAAGCGACCCGGTGCGCGGTCCCTTTGTGGATAACACCGACGTAGCGCGGCTGATGCGGGAGAGCTTTGAGTAGCGCTGGCAAATGGGATACCCGTCCTCTGTATTTTGGTAGACTCTACGTGAAACCCAGACCTTCAGTCGCAAAAATTGAGCGGCCGATCCGAGGGATTCTTGATTTGTCCCTTTGATCTTGGATGTGGTGCCATTATATTTTTGACAGGAGTAAGCAGCCTATCGACTGAGAGTATGAATAGTCCTTGAGGGGCTCCAAGAGATGGCCGAAGTGTTAAAAGAGTTGAGAGAAGAGATACGAAAGGTTGAGAGGTCCAGTTCGAACCTGGTCAAACTGCTGGCACAATTTGAGAAGTTGAGCACGAATCCTGGCGAGAACGCCTATAAGATGGACGATGTGGTCAACAGGATCGTAAAAATTGGCGCCGACTACCGGGTCGAAGGGGTCCCGCCGAAGCTCAAAGCGTGGACCGACGGGGCCGTTGCCGAGGTTTCCACCCTCAAGGAGAGGTTCAAACACGAATTTGGGCGGAGGCTCCAAGCTCTTTTGAGAAGCCGAGGCTTTGAACTCCGGGGGCGATACCCGGATTTGAAGGTGAAGTTTTATACGATCCGCATCGATTTTCCGAAGGGGGTTGCCTCGCTGGCCTTCGGTCATGAGCTGATAAAGGGCAAGATCCCCCTCTCCCCGGAGGAGATCACCAAGGCTCTTGAACAGGCAACCCGGAGGTTGAATCGCCCTTTCGACCCCCCCAAGTTTATTGACCGATTGTACGAAGCCTATTGGCGGGTGTGCCGGATCCGAGAGCTTCCTTCAGGCGAGAGGGCCCCGATCATAGAGGTGCTCCAGCAGTTCGTCCTCCTGTCCCAGCCACCCCAGTTCCGGGCCGATCCGGCCAAAGAGCACTACCGGGGGTATGGGCGGGCCCATTTCGGCTACGACCTCTACCGGCTGCGCTGTTCGGGGGCCAGAGCGAAGGAGAACCAGACGGTGGGGTTGGTCACGGCCACCTTTGATGCCACCCGAAGGCAGGAAAATTTCGTCTGGGTGCCGGACAACGAACGGGGCGACGGCACCACCTATTCGTTGATCTTTTTTAAGAGGAATAGGCCGGGGGGCTTTCCGGCGTGAACAGGAGGCTTGCAGACCGGTGATACTACCGAAGAGTTTCTGTCGACCGGCCAACGGAGACGCCCACTCTTGAGGAGAAGGAGATGAGTATCCCAGACCCTTTGCTGGCCAAGAAGATCATCTATGTCTTGGGGGCCAGCGGCACCCCCCCGGAGTTCGGGGTCCATTACTTCACGGCCGGGTTGGATCGATACCTGAAGGCCATCGAGGAGGAGTACCTGGACGGCATTGTCAAGGAGGGGCTGTCGGCCTTCAAGCTGGCCGTAGGCAGCTACGGCGGCGGCAAGACCCACTTCCTGTACTCGCTCAGGGATCTGGCCTGGAAGCACGGTTACGTCACCTCTTACATCCCCCTCAATCCGACCGAGTGCCCTTTCGACAAATTGGAGCTGGTCTACAAACAGATGGTGGCCAATTTGGCCTATCCGGTGACGGTCGAGGAACTGGCCAGAGGTACCGAACGGGGGATCGAACCGTTGATCAGGGTCTGGTTCAGCAGCGTCAAAGACGATCTGGGGGACCGGAAGGGGGCCGACGATCTTGGCAGCGTTCTGAAGGGGTACTCGGAGTCGATCCGGGGGATTGAGAGCACAAGTTTCGCCAACGCGGTCAAAAACGGTTTCCTCGCCTTGGCCGAAGGGGACGAGGGCCGTTTCTCCCTCATCGTCCAGTGGCTCAAGGGCGAGGGGTTTGAATCTCGGATGTACGCCCCTTTCGGCATCCTGGAGCGGATCGACAAGACCACCGCCTTTCGGATGATGCGTTCCCTCATCCAGTGGATTCGGGCCATCAACTACTCCGGGCTCGTCCTGCTCTTCGACGAGGCGGAGCGGGCATCGAGCCTGGCCAGTTCGAGAGAACGGCGCCAGGCTCTCGATAACCTGCGCCAGATTGTGGACGAGTGCAGTAACGTTCGCCTGCCCAGCGCCATGTTCTTCTACGCCGTCCCGGACGACCGCCAGTTGTTGGACGGCAAGGAGGACGTTTATGAGGCCCTCAGACAGCGACTGCGGGGGGTTTTCTCAGGTATCAACCCCTCGGGGGTGAAGGTCAATCTTGAAGAGCTGGGCATCGAACCCACATCTTTCCTCTTTGAGGTGGGAGAGAAGGTGGCCGGCATCTACGAGCTGGCCTACGGTCTCCAATTCCCGCCGGATATTCTGGAGACGACCATCCGGAATCTGGCCGGCTCGGCCTACGAGGAGCGGTACGCCGACATCAGCTACCGTCGCCTCTTCGTCAAAGGGCTGGTGGAGATCCTGCACCGGCTGCGCGAGAATCCCACCAGACCCATTAATAAAGAACTGACGACTCATATTCTTCGATTGGGGCTGGAGTCCCTGGAGAGCACAGAGATGGAGGAGCTCGATGGTCGTGAGTTCTGACCTCATCGGGAAGCGAGTGCGCCACCCCCTGTTCGGCGACGGTGTGATCGAAGGGGTGCGTTGGAGGGACTCCTTTGTGCAGGTGAAGTTTGGTCCCCGCCATGCCATCTGGCTGCCCTCCGAGCAGTTGCGGCTCAAAAGACCGAAGGCCGAGCCTCCCCCCAGAAAGATTCGAAAGCCGCGCGGTTGCCGGGTTGAGGAGGGTCGCATTCCGCCGCGCCGGATGATCGAGGCCTTTCGGCACGGCGTTGTCCCGCACAGCGACATCGGCAGGTTCACCTTCGGCCGGGACAAGGAGCTTGTAGAACTGGAGCGGTGCTTCGACGAGCTTGAAACGCTGGGCGGGTGTCCACTCATCGTCGAAGGGGCCTACGGGACGGGAAAGACCCACTTCCTCGACTACATCGAGGATCTGGCCGTCAAGCGCGGATACAGTGTGGCCAAGGTTGCCCTTGACCAATGGGAGGTCACCCCGGCCCGACCGTGGCGCGTCTACCGGGAGTTGGCGGGGTCGTTCCGGTTCCAGGGTGGCGGGTTCCGAGAGTTTCTGATCGAAGCATCCCGTTTGGAACTGGAACCACACCACATCTTTCTCACTCCGGCCCTGCAGAGGATACGCCAGGGGAAGGCCGACCCTATGCTCTGGGAGTGGATCGGAGGAGAGCGGAACCCCCGATTTTACCTCAACGAATACGGGGCCTATTGGAAATTGCCGGTCCTGTTGACCCACTCTACGGCGGCCGATATCTACTCCTACATTCTCAGCGGTATAGGATGGCTGGCCAGCGGGATTGGCCTCAAAGGGCTCGTCATTCTCATGGACGAAGTCGAGACCACCTTCAGGCTCTTCTTCGACCGGGATAAGGCCTTCGGGTTCCTGAAGGGTCTCATACACGTCGCCCTCAACACCAAGGAGTTAGCTGTGAAGGGCGGGGGGAGAAGTTTGAGGCTCTTCCACTCCGGGGTGCGGACCACACCATACATCTACAAGATCCCCTCTCACCTCCTTCTGGTCATCGCTCTCACCCCGGTCTGGTCGGTGCTCTACCAGGAGATCAAAGAGCTGGCGGAGAACAGGCTGATCACCCTCTCGGGGCTCACTTCGGAGGATTACTGCCAGATGTTCGAGCGGTTGACGGCCCTGTACCTTTCGGCCTATCCGCAGATGCACTTCGGTTGGGATCTCGATCACGTCTTTCAGATACTCATCAACCGCAGGGACGAAGGGGTCCGTTTTTTCATAAAGGCTGCGGTGGAGGCCCTCGATCTCATCAGGCATCACCCTAAAGAGGGCCTGCCCAGCGTGTTGAAATATGAGTACGCCTGACGGCTCCATCAGAGAGCTGCTCCCCAGGACGTGGTTCCCCTTCTTCAGCAGGTTTGGCAAACTCTTAGAGGTTCAGCGCCAGTGCGTACCCAAGGTGCTTGAGGGGACCGATCTGGTGGTCTGCTCGCCCACCGCCTCCGGGAAGACGGAGGCAGTCCTGGCCCCTTTGGTGGAGAAGCTCTTAGCGGACCACTGGGAGGGATTGAGCCTCCTGTGGGTTTCGCCCACCAGGGCTTTGGTCAATGATCTGGCTGCCAGATTTACCCATCCCCTGAACAGTTTAGAGGTGAGCTTCGCCCGCAAGACAGGGGACAGGCCGGAGTTTGACCCGGCCCATCCTGCAACGGTGCTCATCACCACGCCGGAGTCCTTCGACTCCCTCCTGTCCCGCCATCCGGCTGCCTTCAAGCCTCTCAATGCTGTGATCCTGGACGACATCCACCTGCTCGACGGAACCTACCGGGGCGACCAGATCCGGGTGCTCCTGGAGCGGGTCAAACGGCTCGGCTCGAAGGGGATACATGTCTACGCTCTTTCGGCCACCATCGAGGATCCATCAAGTCTGGGAAAAAGGTACCTGTCCGACTTTGAGGTGGTCCAAGTAGCCGCCTCGAAGGGGCTTGAGTACTCCCTGCTGCCTGCATACGGTCCCTTTGTTGATGAGCTCATCTCCGAATTCAAACGGCGGGGGATACGAAAGGTCCTCGTCTTCGTCAACAGCCGCGCCGAGGCCGAAGGGATGGTGGCCAGGTTTCGGAAACCGCCCTTTCTGCACCGAACCTTCGCCCACCACGGGAGCCTCAGCAAGGGGGAGCGGGAGGAGATCGAAGGCTTCATGAATACCTCCTCCGCAGGGATATGCATCGCTACCACCACCCTTGAGCTGGGCATCGATATCGGAGACATTGACGGCATCGTCCTCTGCGGCCCCCCGCACGATGTCCGCTCGCTTCTGCAACGAGTCGGCCGGGGGAGCCGGCGGCGACAGGACTATGCCCTGGCTTACGGGGTGTACAAAGACGAATGGGAGAGACTCCTCTTTCAGGCCCTCTTCCAGGAGGCACAAGCGGGCCGGCTGGAGGTCGAAACCTACAGTCCCCACTTCTCTGTGGGTGTGCAGCAGATATTTTCATACCTTTACCAGAGAAGACGCGTTGGAACAACCCTGCCGGCTGTCAAAAGCGTTCTGAAGCCCATTGTCCCGGAGGAGTACGTCTCACCTCTCCTGGATCACTTATCGGACAAGGAATATGTCACCTCCTTAGGAGCCGACGTGTTCGCCCCATCGGACCGACTGCTTAGACTTGCCCGCCGGGGCTTGATCCATTCCAACATCGATAGTCGGCCGTCCGAATATTCCGTTGTGAGCGTCGAGGACAGGCGGCGGCTGGGATCGATTCAACTGCTCGCCCCTCAGTTTCAACTGGGCGGCCGGAGCTGGGAGGTGGTCAGGACCGACAGGGACACGGTCTGGGTGAAACCCGCCCTAAAACGCCCCATGCAACCAAGTCGAACCTTCATGGGGAGGAACATCTCCTGGGATTACCGGATAGGCCAGAGGCTGAAGGAACGCTTGTTTCCGAACCTCCAGGCGGACGAATACCCCTATGTAAAGATAGGCGAAACGTACGTGATTTTCCACTTCAGCGGGCCCATCTACGGATTCCTCTGGCAGGAGGCCTTTCAGAAAGAACAGATGGGTACTGAGGATGTGGAGGGCAAATATATAGCCATTAACGACGCCAGCGGGCTCGATCAACTTCTCCCCGAAAAGGGCCAACTCCTTCAGGTCATCATAGACAAAGCCAGGCTCTTCAAACGAATTCTCTCCCTCGGCTCCTTTTTTCGGCTTTTACCTCGCGATCTGCAGCTCGAAGCCGTCGCCCAAGCCCTCAAACTGGATGGCTCTATCGTGTAGTTTTAAAAGATTGGCTTTGCGG
>JBHIER010000166.1:0-7239 GCA_046760705.1 bacterium | reverse complement strand
CCTCGGCACCTTTCTGAGCTCTCTTCGTCCCCTCCTGATTCTGTCCGAAAAATGCCTTGACTTTTCTTCGAAAAAGAGTTTCATTGAGACAAAACGCTCGAGGGGAGAAGATCGGCCAACCTGTCTTTGCATATGGAGTGTTTCGCTTCAGCAAAGCAGGCAAGTGCTTTTTGGTTTGGAGCATTGGGATTTCGTTCGCCCCATTAGATACGAAGCTATTTATCTAACGGGGTTAATGGAATTTATCTCGCCTGCCTGCCCCAAACCATCTTAAAAATGGTATGTCACTCCAGACCTTTCTCTTCCAAATTCTTCTTAATATGGTCTATCATTTACCTCTCAGCAGTTTTTTGGACAAGTTCCAATAAGCGATTCCTACATTCCCGAGCTTTCTTATCCTGACCACTTGTTTCATAGTGCTCCGCTAACATAATCATTGGCGCTACATAATTTGTATGCATTTGGTTCACCTCCCTAACTTTTCCGATTTATCCATGACGGCCTTCCGTTTCAATTCTTTGTAATCAATGGTAATACTCTTCTTCTTCAATTTTCTTTCAAGGTATGACTCCATTGGGCTCAAGGGTATCTTCAAGACCGTTACATCTTCCCGAACCCCATGAACGTTTTGAAGGGTAGCATTCTTTTCAGTCGACATTAAGACATTATAATTGTAATTAATGAACCAAGGGTCTATGTCCCTGCTTTCATATAACCTCTCACAAAATTCCTTCGCTTTATCTTCTTGTCCAGTTACTTCATAGTGCGAGATGAATCCTCGTCATGGATCAAGTTTGTAGGCCTTTTCAGTTTGAGATATATCCCATATAGTTGTACCATGCTTCCGGATTCTTTGGATTCTTCTCAATTTCCTTTTTCCACAGCTTGGCCTGTGCCCCGCAGGAATATTGCGGGTGGAAAAGATCAATGAAGGAACCACCTGTTCTTTATCTGGATCGGGATCAATAGGATCTCGCGGAAGAGTTACGAAGATTGTGGTATTGTCGCTGCTGTGCTCCACATTCGGCACGAGCTTCGCAAGACCATAGAGTTCACGGGCAGCATGGAAGTTATGTGTTGGAACTGAGTTAAAAGAAGTTATGGATGTGGTATCTCTTGTGCCATCAGCAAGAGTAAAAGATGGTTTCTCTTTCTTCGGACTCACTCCTTTGTAGTTTTTTGAGTAGCAGCGCCGCATACATTTGTTATGACGTATTTTCTTTTTCCGTACATATCAAGGTCATGCTCTCTGCTGTATTTCTTCCAGCCTTTCTCCAACGTTTTGACCTCAGGTTCCGCTACGATTCCAAAACGTCCGAGTGCAAATATTGTAGCCCGGACAGAGACTTTCGGAGGCGCTGACCGGTGCCTCTTTTTACACCGCGGGCACCACATCATAGGGGGCAGAATATTTCTTTCAGTTCGAATTGTCTGGAGAATGCTATCCAAGTGATTCCGGAGCTCGATCAATTCCTCCCAAGACATTGAAGAGTTCCATTTCTCCTGCAGGAGCTCAATCATCTCTGGGAACCATGTTCTTTGCGCATCACCCGCCGGCATTCCAATCCTCCTGTTCTGCTGCGGTGTGAGTTGTAATCCTGCCCCAAAAATAGAATAGGTCCCAATCTTTCGAGTAGGAATGCAATTCCCACCCGAACCCATTTTTTGTCATTCCGAGTGGAGACCATCCGACTCGATGCTTAGCTCAATGTCATGGCCAGCTCCGCGAAGCAATCTCTTGGCTCTAAATCTGAAGATTGCTTCGTCGTTTCACGTGTCCGGCATTGCAGACTTCAATCTCCCCTGTGCTGCTGGCCTTGCCACACACCAAAGTTGCGAAGCAACTCGGCAGCGTGCTTTGACAGAACATGCTGCTTGCCCGCTCAACCACTTGATCAAGAGGCAGCTCGAGAGAAACGAGTGTGCGGAACGAGGCATGCAGGTGCGCCATCAGCATCGATGCTGCAACTCCCTTGCCGGTGCCATCTCCAACTGTGAAGTAGAGATCGCCTCCGTGGCTCAGGAGATCGCAATAGTCCCCACTGACCGGATGGTACGCTGTCTCCCAGCCCGCATCCCGTAAGCTGCGCTGGGCAAGCAAAGCTGTCTGAATTTCTGACGCCAGTTCCAAATCCAGTTCAAGCGCCCGTTGCTGGGCCGGGCTCATGTGATCGAGACAGAGTTGAACGAGCGGATTGGCTATGAGGCGCTCTGGTTCAATCGGTTCCTGGCAGGTTTCGCGTAAGCTGTAGGTTCCCTTGTTCACACGGGCTATTGCGGCATCCACTTCGTCGAGCAGCCGCAGGAGTTGTGGATCTTTTGGAACAGGACAGCCAGCTTCGTTCGGTAGAAACTCACGGGCAAATGTCGTTTTGCCTGCACCATTTGGGCCTACTTCTCCAGCTCCCTCAATCTCTCCTGGGCGGCTTTGCCCCACTGGGAATCGGTGCCGTACCGCTCGATCATCCGCTGGTAGAGCCTCTTCGCCTCGTCGATCCTGCCCAGACGCTCGTACGTCTGACCGGCTTTAAACTCCGCAGTGACGGCCCACATACTGCCGGCCTGACTGAGGTAGGCCACCTTCAGATATTCCAAGAGAGCGGAATCGAATTTGCCCGAATCGTAATAGGATTCTCCGATCCAGTACCGGACCTCAGGCTCCTGCTCAGCATTAACCTCTGGGAGAACCCCTTCCAGGGTGCTGATGGCCTGGGCGTAATTGCCCAGCTCGACCTGAAAATACCCGATCTTTATCCTGACCCTGAGGGCGTCTTCATAATCTGGAAACCGTCGCACCAGGTCCTGAGCCGCCTGGAGAGCCTGCTCCTGCCGATTGGCTGCCTCATAGGTGCGGACAAGGTTGAACAGGGCTGTGGGGACAAGCTCTCCGGCCCGGTCATCAGCGACCACTTTCTGATAAGCGTAAGCAGCATCGTCGAAATTCAACTGGAGGTGAAAGATGTTCCCCAATTTCAAATAGACGGACGGCACCAGATCGCTCTGGGGATAGTTTTGCACCAAACTGCGGAAAGCCTCTTCGGCCTTCTCGTAATTCCCCTCCTCCAAATAGGCCATGCCGATCCCAAACTGAGCATCATCGACGTAATGGCTCTCCGGATAGTCGTCTATGAGGCTCTTAAAAGCGAACCGGGCGTCCTGTCCCTTTCGAGACGAGAGATAGAAATTTCCCCTTTCAAGCTCGAACTGAGCCAGATAGTCCTCTTCATCCGGGTGGGCTTTCCGAAAGGATTTGGACTCCGTCTCAGCCGTGCCCACATCTCTTAGTCGATAGGAGCTCAGGATGAGCTTCGCCTCCAGTTCGATTCGGAGTGAGTCGGCCACCTGGGCTGTCAGTGCATCGAGACAGGCAGCTCGAGCCTCTTCGTACCGGCCGAGGCTGAACAGAACTACGGCCAGCCGCCCTTTTGCCTCTGCCACGGAGGGGCTGGTGGGATACTCCTCGATGAGATGGCGATAACCCCGGGCTGCCTCTTCAAGATGTGCCATCTGCTCCTGAACCCGGGCCAGCCCGTAATAGGCCCCGGCCGCATGTTCACCCCCTGGATCGGCCTCCAGGTAGGCCTCGTACTGGGCAACAGCCCGGCCCATCTGACCGAGTGAATGGAGAATTTTGGCCATCTTATAATGGAGATCCGGGGCAATATCATACCCCTGCTCGAAAATGCGCTGGTACGATTCCCTCGCCTCTTCAAAATCGCCGGTCTCAGCAAGCAGATCGCCCATCTCTATCCTCACTTCACGGGCCAGTTGACTCTGAGGGTATCGGTACACAATGGCCCGATAGGTGTCGATGGCTCTGGAATATTGATTGAGAGAGATGTAACACTGGGCCATTCCCAATTGCGCGTCCAGGGCGAAGGAGCTCTCGGGGCAGCCACTCTTGACCTCCTCAAAGTGGTTCATGGCCAGCTCGAACCGGCCGTTGGCTTGATGGCAGAGGCCGATCTTCAGGGCCGCTTCCGCCCTTTCCGGGCTGTTCTTTGAGACCATTTCAAAATGGGCGATGGCCTCGTCGCAGGCCCTCGGGCCCTCCCAATCGCCCAACCCCATGAAGGCATCCCCAAGCCGAAGTTGGACCTCAGCCAATCGATCACTGGCAGGATATCTATCGAGAAAGCTCTGGTATCTGTCGATCATTTTCCGAACCATCGCCGAATCCTGAGGGGCGATCGACCGGAATTCGGCCTCGATGAGAAACAGCTCGGCATCATCGGCCCACGGGCTGTCAGGGTATCCGTCGCGCAGCCGGCGATACCCATCCTCTGCCTTCTGAAAGTTGACGACGCTCAAAGAGTCGTCGCCCTCGAAGGCGGCCTTTCGGGCCAAACTCCCGTAAGAGCGGGCCATCAGAAACAGAGCTTCGGCCGCCCTCGGGCTCCCGGGAAACTCCGACAGGAAACCCTCCATGATCCCGGCGGCGCGGTCGAAGTCCTTCAGTTGTTCGCAGGCCACCTGGGCGATGAGAAAGGTGAAATCTTCGTCCTTTTCCGCCTGTGCTCTCTCAAGTAGGGAGAGGAGTTGGGCCGTCGCCTCCTTTAGATCCTGGACGCAAAACTCTTCGATCCAGTCGATCCGCTCCCTGGCCCTCTGGGCAAAGGGGCTCTTCGGGTCTCTGCTCACCACACCTTCGTATGCGGAGCGGGCCCGGCTGAAGTCACCCAACCGCTCGTAACATCGGCCGATGGCCAGTTGCGCATCGTAGGTGAGAGGACTATCGGGATAGTCGATGAGAACCCGGTGATACTCATCGGCCGCCCTCTGGTAGCGACGCATTCGCTTCTCATAAATCTCACCGATCGTCATCTGAAGCTGACCCGACTTGCCAACTTCGGGATGATGAAGAATATACGCCCTGTACATTCCCACCGACGCTTCATAATTGCCCAACTGGACAAGAAGATCTCCCCTCTTCAAGGCAGCTTGCGGCGCGTGTTCAGATTGAGGAAACCTGCGCTGCACATCTTCGAGCTCCTCCAGGGCTTCGTACGTTCGGCCCACATTGGCCAGGGAGAGCGCCAGCCCGTACTGCGCCTCCTGATGGCACGTGTCAGGGCCGGTGGCCAGACACTTCCTGTAGGCATCGATGGCCGAGGAGTCATCTCCAGCCTGGCGCAGAGCGTGAGCCAGATAGAGCTGAGCGGATCCGTGCCATCTGCTCTGGGCATAGGTGTCCACAACAATTTCGAAAGGTGGGATCGCCCCCCGATAGTTTCCGTGCTCATAGTGCACCAATCCGAGCTGAAACTGAGCCTGGTCAACAATCTTACTTCCACCGTACTTCTCTATTACCCGGGAGAACGATTCAACCGCTTCATCGTACCGATCCATCTCCCTCAGCAGTTTGCCTTTTTCAAACAGAGCATTCGCTGTCAGATCCTCCACCTGAGCAGCGATCACCTCATCCAGCAGGATCAGAGCGGAATCGGCGGCGGCTGAGAGTTGGTACAATCGGGCCTGGAGGAGTTTCGCTCTCCACCGAGGCTCGCTCTGTGGGTATTCCTTCATGAACAGGTGCAGAGCGCGCCTGGCCCTGGCCAAGTCTTTCACCTGTAAAAAAGCTCCGGCGGCTTGGAGGAGGGCCTCGGGAGCGCGGCTATCGATCGAAAAACGGCTCTGAAACCGAAGGTACGACCTGCCGGCCTCCCCGTATTGCTCCAGGGCAAGATGGCACTGGGCCATGCGGTACCAGACATCCCTGGCCCGGAGGTGATAGGGAAAGTGAACGAGAAACACCTGAAACTCAGACGCTGCCGAAGCGTATTCCTCGGCCATATAGAGCGCCTCCCCCACCATGAACTGGGCCTCACCCGCTCTGTCGCTCTCCGGATGATCCCTCAGAAACTGGCGGAACTGCTCCGCGGCCAGGTCGTAAATGCCATCGCGGTACAGTTTCTGGGCAAAACCGAAGAGTTCATCCTCCTTGATAGCTTGCTCGGCAGTAACCCCGGAGAGAATGAACCACAAGCTGAGGGCAACAGAAAACATCCTCGAACTTCTCATATACTAATGTCCTGCAAGAAGAGCCAACAGATATTCTATGGGCAGGGCCAGGATCTTCTTTTCCCGATCGAAGAAGAGAGATCGGTGATTGATTATCCATTGGGCAAGCTCCCTGAAGAGGCTCTCCCTTCTACCGAGCCTTATCAGATCACCGACAAAGGCATCTTTGTAAAGTTTATAAACATCTTGTTTGACATGTCCGGAGGAGACTTCATCCCTCATCGAGCGGGGGAATCCTCCGGTTCTGAAGTAGACCTCAAAGAGCGGGGAGATAGAATCGCGATAGAGAGATACCTCCTGGGCAGCCGTAAAGAGAGCATTCAAGCCCCAGCCTGGAAATTGGGGCAATTTGTCCTTTAATTCCGGCTTTCGAGCCACCAGATACTCCCTGAAGCTCAATGGCAGGAGTGCCAGGTCCAGATCTTCGCCCCTGCCCCGTCTTCCTGGGAGTCTCTCAGCCCCTCTCCTAAGGCCAGCGGCGTGGGAGCCTGTGGCGATGAGGGTCACACCTTTCAATAGCCCCCTATCGGCCACAATCTTCACGCTCCTCTCCCAATCTTTCACATAGGTGGCTTCATCCATCATGACATAAAGCCTGTGGTTAGACTGAGTTCTGACCCAATTGATGTAGCTTTCAATGTGTTCAGAGAGCTCTTGAGGAGTTTGAGACCCGAGTTCCTCACAATTCAAATAGAGAATACACCTGGGGAAAACCCCACTCTCCGAAAGGAGCTTCCTGACAAGGAGTTTAAAGAGAGTGGTTTTGCCCACCTGGCGGGGTCCGAGCACTATGTACACCAGATCCTCGGCCAGATTGAAGGAATGCAAGAGACCAGGATACCATTTCACGGAGGCATCCTCAAATTCCCTGAGCAAAGGGTCTTCACGGATGCTTCCTACATCAACCCACCAGGGGTTCTGACGTCCTAAAATATCGAGGGCCATAGTTACATAAATTATGCTTTCATAAATTGTACTTTTATAAAAATGCCATTTTCATTGTAAATTAAAATAATCGCTCTTACAAGTCAAGGGTTTTATCGTCCGATTTTAATAGAGTGTCTGTCCGGAACCCCCCCTATATTATTCCATCGTAAAAGTTTGCTTTTTTAGCCAGCTTTTTTCATCTGCCGCCATTGCAATTGCCAGGAGAAGCCCGGGTCAGGGTGACGGTGACCAAGCCCGCCCGCCTGCTGCGAAGCGGGCAGGTATCGGTTA
>JBHIER010000165.1:0-7274 GCA_046760705.1 bacterium | reverse complement strand
ACTTAGCCTACGACGGCCAACAGGAGACCCTGTCCCTGACCCGCCTGGAGGCCTTCATGTACCAGGTCAAGGGGTTCCATGAGGGAAAAGAGATAAGAGACTGATGAGCGGGACGAAATGAAGTTAAGTAGTGTCTGTCCGGAAATTCCAAAATTTGTCATTCCGGCCTGTCCGCCACAGGCAGGCGTGTTTTTGTGCCAGAATCTCATTCCCACCTGTCATTCCTGCGAATGCAGGAATCTCCTGAAGATCCCTGTATCCACAGGGACAAGGATTCCGAAATCGGGGATCCTGAACTTGATTCAGGATCTACGATTTCAGGGCAAGGTTCAGGAGATCGTTCGGAATGACAGGAAAATCAGGTGTTTTCGGACAGACACTAACTACAACAGTGAAGATGTAACTACTCAAACAATCAGGATAGAAGGTGATGGGAAGATTAAACTTCCCAAAACCCTGAAGGAAGAGAGGACTGATGTCTTTAGGGGCGGATACCGGACTTCTGATAGCTTTAGCAAACAAGTTGCCCAAAGCTTTGGAACTTTGGGAGACAGTTCGGTCAGGAGGGAATAATCTCGTTATCTCTACGGTTTCAATTAACGAGTTACTCGTCCACTTTATAAAAGGGCCAGGCAAACCGCAGCGAAGAATCTGATCGATGTTGCGAAGACTCTTACGAAGATTGCCATTGTTCCTGTGTCTTTGAAAATTGCAGAGTTATCGGCTGGCTACCGATATGGACTTGGCATTCCTACTATAGATTCTATTGTCTTGGCAACATTTGTGGATAAGGGGTGCCAAAATCTTTATACTACCGATTCCCATTTCCGGATTCTTAAGGAGCGAAAGGTCATCGGAGTCATATTTTTGGATGAATGGACCAAGTGATACCTTTGTTAAGAACCGGGTTCTATCATTGCCCTTCCGGACGGTTGCATGAGTGTCAGTATGCTCCATGTTTTAAGCAGACACATAAAACAAGACTCATTTCCATCCACGAGGGAGACCATGCAAAAAGCAATAGATGAAGAAAAATAGAATGTGTCCCCATTTTTTGTCGCGGACGTGCATTTTCAGCAGGGCGGTTTTAGAGCATTATTGCTGGAAGGTTGAGAGCATCCATGTGCATCCCCTGAGAGAAATCCAGTAAATATGAGGGCAAAACACTCTATGAGAAAACTGAGTAGTGAAAGGGGGAGTAAAATGTCTATCGTTGCTTACGATGAAGTGCTGGAGCGAGCGGAAAGACTGTCTCCGGCTGACCAACTCCGGCTGTTAGAGGAATTAGCAGCGCTCATCCGGCGTCAGGTCGTGACCCGAGGCCGACGCAGCATCCTGGAGTTGCAAGGTCTGGGGAAGGAAATCTGGCAGGGCATGGATGCTCAGGAATATGTAGACCGGGAGAGGGCATCGTGGAATGGATAGCTGCGCTGCAAGGGAAAGTAGTGGGGCTGGATACTGCACCACTCATTTACTTCATTGAGGAAAACGAGACCTATCTGGAGACGGTCTGTCCTTTCTTTGAGGCGATGGAACGGCTGTATGGTGATTGTAGAATATGCTGGCATAAAGGGCGATGCAAACAATGACAATACTGTCAATATTGTGGATGCTCTCGCAGCAGTGAACATCCTTTTGGGTCTTGTGTTACCCACGCCTGAAGAGGCTTGCGCGGCCGATCGCAACGGGCCGATGGGCAATTGTGACGGCGACAGAGTTGTCAATGTTTTGGATGCCATCAAGATCGTCAATCTGATTTTAGGGTTGGATGAGTGTCCATAAGATGGGATTACAATGCCGAGAAGTTTTACCGCATGGCTCTCTACGACCGGAATGAAGCATATTACGTGTGGAACACGAAACCGTCGGGCACACCGGAGGCAAATTTGTTGAAAGAGTATGAGACTGTGATCTGGTTCATCGGTGCCTCCGACCCCACCATCACCCCCGAAGAGGAGGCCAGCCTTATCTCGTATCTGGACCGTAACGGCTCAACCTGGCCTACGACGGCCAGGAGGAGACCCCGCTCGTTGACCCGCCTGGAGGCCTTCATGTACCAGGTCAAGGGGGACCATCGGAGGAGGTAGGGGTGAGAGACTGATCAGGTTTCTAGCGAAGCTTCACCTCAAACCGACGAGGTATAAATCCGAAATTCGAATATCGAAATCCAAAACAAATTCCAATGACCAAAATCCCAATGTTCGAAACCAAAAAGCCCTTGCTTAGAGCAATTCAGCTTTGAGCTGTTTCGAATTTTGGACATTTGAATTTCGATATTGTTTCGAATTTCGTGTTTCGTGCTTCGAATTTCAAAGCAGCATAGTTTGATTTCACCACAAAAACTTGACCTAAATTTTAAGATCTTGCCATATGAAGCAGGCTAGTAATCTACGGAACCCTGAGTCTAAGCTCAGGGTGAACTCCGCCGGAGTAGCGTCGTAGAGACGGCACTCCGCCTCCGCTCCGTGCCTAACTACGAACACTGCCCGTACGGCATCCATTAGATTAACCCAAATTATGCACAAAGCACCTTTTGTAACCATTTATGGGCGTCCCTGCCGGGGCGAGCCCCGGACTGTATAGCTCTCAGGTGGACAGAAAATATCTCATTGTGAGCACGAACCAACACCCAAAATAAGATTGACAATCCCCACCACATCTAAGATATCGACACCGCCATCCCCATTGCAGTCAGCCGCCCATCGCTCATACTCCGTGGCCGGATCTCCAATCCCCAAAATGATGTTTACAGCTCTGACAATGTCAAGTACGTTGACAGTCCCGTCGCCGTTGACATCGCCCGGCACAGCTCCAGTAAGGGTTATGTTTACCTCCTCCGAAAAGAGACTCTCGTTGGCCGGATCAGCATCGTCCAGGGCGGTGACCACATAATAATAAGTCGAGTCATTGACCACCTCTGTGTCGGTGAAATTTGTCCCGATCACATTGAAGCTGTTAATGCTGAGATAGGACTGACCGCTGACATTGCTACGATAGACGTTGTACCCCACCAATCCGGTCAGAGAGCCTCCGTCGGCGTCCATCAATGGAGCAGACCAGCTCAGACTGACGGCTCCGCCATCCTGGACAACATTCAATCCCCAGGGGGGCGCCGGTGCAGTTGTATCGCTTCCGGTTATCCGGACTAACCGTAAATTATCTAAGTAAAGAACCCTCGAGCCCAGAGGCACCGTACCCCCTCCCTCAAGTTCTTCTCTCGTTTCGACAATGATTTCGAGCCATTCGAGGTTGTCGAGATCTACCTTCTCCGCGACGTTTTCGAAGGGAATCACTATGTGGGCGAAAGAGTTGGGCAGAAGATCGAAGGTCTCGTTCTCCTCGTAGCCATACCAGTTGCCGAGCTTATCGATGATGGCCACTCCAAACCCGGTGTAGAAATCGCTCTGGTTGTAGACGTCCAACTCCAAGCTGTGGTATCCGCTCCAGCCAGTGCCAAATTCCCAGGTGCCCAGATACGGATCGGTGGCATCGCTAAAAATCCCCTTCAAAGAGTGACTGCCCTCGGTGACGTGCTGACTGGAAAAACTTATCTGCACCCCTTCCCATTCCCACTCATCCAAATCGCTGGGGTCGTCAAAAGAATTAAATATCGCGGAACTTTTAGGAATCGGTATCAGTTCAAAATCGAGGGTGATGGTGGTGTCGGGCCTCACTGCCAAGGATTGTGACTGAGAGATAAAATCCCCATGCGAGACATTGATGCTCTGCTCTCCTGCCGACACTGGCAATTGATAAGACCCGACCTCAGTGGTTACTGTACTGACCAAACCGTTGGAGACGAATGCGCCTCGGATCGCCGTCCCGGCAGAGTCGGTTACGCTCCCCATTATCGAAGCAGTTGAAACAGATGCTCCACCCAATATGTTTCCGATCAATTCTCTCGTGCTGTAGTAAAGGTGCGGATCGGGATCGGTCTCCCGCAGCGCAGTGGGCAGTACGTGCAGAACCAATCCTTTGACGTACGCCTCTCCCACCACCTGTTCCAAGAGATGGAGATACTCATAATCCTCTAAAGACTCCCGATTGAGCTCCAGCCGCAGTGAGGGTACTGGGTCGTCGATGCTCTTGGCCGGATCGCCTTCTATATCCTTTCCTGGCCAGAGCAGTGCCCCCGCTCCGTGACCCCACTGCGGGTTCGGTTTCTCCAGCCACGGGTTCAGTGCCTCATCGTTCTCGTCCACCCAGTAGGCCACCTCCCACTCGGACATCCAGGAAAGCCTGTATTTATGACAAAACCAGCCGATGCTTCGATGATAGAAGGCATCGTAATCGATAAAGTCGCAGTATTCATTGATGACCGCCCCCACCTCTTCGCCAGCCGCCTGTCTTTCGGCAAACAGATCTGGATTGAGGTCGATCTCATCGATATAGCTGGTCCACATGTCGGCATACCCGATCAATGTCCCCCAGGTGCTGGAATAGGGGATGGGATTGTCCGCCACGTGGAATTTGAGATCCGGATGTGCGGCGTGAACCAGATCAGCCCAGCTTCTTGCTCTGTCGTAGCCCTCCGGTGGATTATTGTACGGTTCGTCGCTGACCCACTCTGTCTCATCGTAGACGAAGACATAGTGCTTATCGACCCAGCCCTTCTCCACATAATGGTCGTACAACTGCCGATAAAACTGTTTCACCTTCTTCACAAAGACCGGATCGGAAAACTGAGCTTCCTCATAGTACTGGCCGCTCTCGTCTGCAATACAATATGGGGGCCACGCATTTGAGTTGTAAACATCGGGCGTATCGAATAGGGGCAGCCCATTCTCATCCAAAAGGTGCTCGTACAGTGTATCGCAGTAACTGAAATCGAGATAGACCGAGTCCGGGAAATTGATGCACTTCGGTTCCAAGTAGAAAAAGGTCGGCGTTATGGAATAGCTGGCCAAGAAATCGTAATATCTGTCCCACACCCTGTAAAGGCTCAACGTATCATTTGGAGCTGTGTCGTATTGACCGGGGAGCAGCCACCAGCCGTCCAGAGGATAGTCGGCCTTTAAACGGAGGACGTTTGGCAGATCAAAGTCCCAAACGGTCAGTTCTAAGGTTAAAACGTCAATTAGGCCCGAATTGTCGCTGATTAAAATACTCCCCGCATACTCGCCAGCAGGAACACCCGGCGGAACAAAAACCTTCACCCAGATGGGCTGATTCTCTCCGGCCTGGATATTAAAAGGCGCCCCCACCTGGTGGTTATTATCATCCGGATCGACAAAGGGGATCAGGGCGTCGGGGTAGACTCCTGGAACGCCGAGACCAGAACCGACATATCCCGGCGGATCGGTGGCGTCATAATAAGCTTCTCGGTAGAGAGTGATATTTTCCTCAGGAATTGTACCCGGGCCTATCAAATCGCTCGCTTCAACGTCGACCTCGAAAAGACCTCCTGAATCGGCCGTGATCACCAGTTGAAAAGATTCGTGTTCGTTTCGAGCAGATTTTATGGCCACTGACTTCTTCGTGCCCGACCAGAAATAGTTGGATGTCTGAACCGGATCTGTTTGACCGATCTTGACCGTATTGGTCACTGCCCAGACAGATGTGGCCTTGGCTCTATCAATACAGCAACAGAGGGTCACTCCGGGCACAGCCAGACAGACCGCTCCGACCGAAAATTTTCTCATGATGCAATCTCTCTTCATAATGATCATTCACCTCAGAGGAGACAGAGGAACGATGGCATGATGGAAGCCTCCCCCCTCTCGATGAAATTGATGCGAGGCGAAAGCAGGAGGGGATAAAGTCTTAAAGCCCGCAAGATGGGTTTTCCTGTTCACCCCATATAACAGGACGAGATGCCCTGTTCTGGGAATCAGGAGAGATCGATTTTTGTATCGCCTCCTTTCCCACAGGTACTCTCTGTCCATCCCGAGGAAATCCGGACGGCACATGACACCACCATCATATGTGGTGATCGGGATCCCTTGGCCCAATCGTCCTCCAGGGGTTGCCCACGCCATAAACCTCTCCCTAAAACCGTTCCTATTTTCTATGACTGTGGGGCCGCAGTCTAAAGCATAGCGAATCAAACAGCATGTTCCAGGGGTCACCCACAAGGAGTTTGATCGTTGTCCAGGTTTTCAAGCTCCGTTTTAGCCTCCAACTTACTCGACTACTGCCGGTACATAGTACTGGTATTTTTTGAGGGCATATCGGATGCGGTTTTAGATACTTGGCCTGGTCCGGATACCGGTTGGTTCTGGCCAGCTTCCTGATCTCAAGCCAACTGTGCCATCCGATGAACCGTCCCGGCCAGGAACCGTTTCGAAGAGGTGACTCCAGCCTCTTCCGCCGCCGTGCCCAACTGGTAGAAGAGTGCATATAGATATTTCCGTCAATGGCTTTGAGTAAAACCGCTGTCAGCTCTTCAGTCCTTGGCTTTTTGCCGACACAGTTGCTGGCTCCCAGTTTCATGGCTTTGACCACCTTGTCGATCTCTTTGTATCCTGAAACTACGATTCCCGGAATCCATAGGTTCTATCGGCGCATCTGCCTCATTACTTCGAACCCGTCCATCCCTGAACCCAACCCAATGTCCAGTAAGAGAGCGTCGAAATCCCGTTTTGCCATCAGAGCCAGGGCCTCTTCACCGCTGCCCACGCCGGTGCAAGGGAAGTCGTTCTGGAGCAGGAAGATGAGATCATCGACAAACTTTGGGTCGTCATCGACGATGAGGATTTTGAATTTCGTTGAAAACATAAAGACTGGTTAACCACAAAAGGACACAACCCTTTGAAGAAGGCTAAAAAAAGAGCCACAAGCACTCCGATCTGACGAGCCCAGAAGATGAACATCCAACGAATTATGTCGGCCTTAAATCCGGACATCCTGTCATTGATTTTTGAGGTTTCAGTGGTGATTCTATTATGCACCCCTGAGATCCGCACATTGACGCCTCAGATTTGGCTGGAGATCCGCTCATTGACACCCGAGATTTCCTGGGTGATCCGATCACTCATCTTGGAGAAGGCTTCGGCTATTCTCCTCTCGACTTCTCCTCAACAAATACGAGCACATCTTCCTTGACTTTCTCGTTGGCTCTGCTGATCAGATCAACGGGAGAGTCAGCTCCGTCCTCCCCCAATTTCTCTCGCAAAACTTTTGTGACTGTTATGACCTCCATACAAGATCTCCTTTCTCATCCGTCTTATTCAGCAACCACAGAGACACACAGGACACAGAGAAACATTTTTTAATATACCACCAATTCTGGGAGAAGTCAAGGAAATACTGACATGGAATAGAGGACTTGAGAA
>JBHIER010000164.1:0-7275 GCA_046760705.1 bacterium | reverse complement strand
GGGTTGTCCCAGCCCCGCCTCGATGGGGCCGGGTCCAAACAATTTCCCCTGGCCGCAAATGTGCTGCCCCAGCTCTGGCAGAACATTGGGGCCCAAAGACCTTACCCGGCTCAGGTTGTCTTCCTCCTGGGGGCCAATCCAGTTTTTGGGAATAACGAATGCAACCGGGCCCTGGAGAAGGTGCCCTTCATCGTCAGCTTCTCCTCGTTCATGGATGAGAGCGCCTGGCTGGCCGATCTGATCTTGCCGGATCACACCTATCTGGAGAGATGGCAGGACGATCCAACTCCGGTGAGCGTTGGGATTGCCTGCCTGCTGGGAATAAGACAGCCGGTGGTCGAGCCGCTCTTTGACACCATGCACACCGGTGATGCGATGCTGCGTATGGCGGTGAAACTGGAGGAGAGGGTGAGCCAATCCTTTCCTTGGGGAAATTTCGAAGAAGTGCTCAAGTTCAGCACGGCCGGGATATTTCACTCCGGGAGAGGGGCCATCATCTCCGGGGCCTTCGAAGAGTCCTGGTTTCGGTTTCTGCGGGAACGGGGCTGGCAGTATCCTTTAGCCGCTACCTTCGAGGAGTTCTGGGACCAATTGGTCGAGGCCGGAGGCTGGTGGGACCCCATTTACGATTTCGGCGAGAGAGAGAGAGTATATGAGACACCCTCGGGAAAATTCGAGTTCTTCTCCCAAAATCTGAAGAGAGAACTGGAGACCCACACATTGAAAATAGAACCGATGGGTGTTCCCAGTTCAGAGTTCCTTTTGGAAGAGTTGTTGGCGGGCCTGCAAATTGAGGCCAGGGGCGACAAGGTATTCATGCCGCATTACGAACCACCTCGAATCAGAGGCGAGGTAAAAAATTATCCCTATGTTCTCAATATTTACGCACCGACTGCGTTGGCTGGCAGAGATGGGGCTAACGAGCCGCTGCTTCTGGAGATGCCGGGCTATCTCATCAACTCTAATTGGGAGTCTTGGGTTGAGATCAACCCCGAGACGGCCAGCGCGCACAGGCTGGCTGAAGGCGATTGGGTCTGGGTCCAATCGCCCCGAGCCAAGAGGAAAGTTCGGGTCAAGCTCTCCCCAGGGGCCATGCCGGGCGTGGTCAACATCCCTTTCGGGCTGGGCCACAGGATGTATGGCCGGTACGCTAAAGATAGAGGGATCAATCCGAAGGAGCTTCGTGGAGAAGAGTACGATCATCTGGGCGGCGTGGCCGCCACTCAGTCGACGCGGGTGAAGATTTATAAAGTATAGGAGCATAATTTAGATGCCAAGATGGGGGATGGTCATAGACCTGGACAAATGTACGGGGTGTGGGGCCTGTGTGGCCGCCTGCCGGGTGGAAAATAACGTCCCCTCGGCCGGACCCCGGGAAGCCGCCAGAAGCAGAGCCATATTCTGGATGGAGCTCATCACCAGTTTTGAAGGTGAACATCCCCATCTGAAGACCAGAATTTTGCCTCGGCCCTGCTTTCACTGCGACAATCCGCCGTGCACCAAAGTCTGCCCGGTGAGAGCCACCTACAAAAATGATGAGGGGATTGTGGCCCAGATTTACCACCGCTGCATCGGGTGCCGTTACTGCGTGAACAACTGTCCTTACGGGGCCAAGTTTTTCAACTGGTACACACCGCACTGGCCCGCGGAGTATAGAGAAGCGTTAAATCCAGACGTATCCGTGCGCACCAAAGGGGTGGTGGAGAAATGTACCTTCTGCCATCATCGGCTTCTCAAAGCCAGGGAGAAAGCTAAGGTTGAGAGGAGGGAGCTGGCCGAAGGCGACTACGTGCCGGCCTGTGTCCAGACCTGTCCCGCGCAGGCGATCTCCTTCGGTGATCTCGATGATCGAAGCAGCCGAGTGACCCAGTTAGCGGAGAGCTCGCGGGCCTTCCGCCTGCTGGCAGACTTGGGGACCCAGCCGAAGGTGATCTATCTGACTGAAGGAGAGTGGCATGCGTGAGCAACTGATGGTCGCCGAAGAAGACGCCCTTCTGTTTCAACCCATCCTGCAGGCGGGTAAAAAATTTTACCTGGCCCTCGCCGTCTTGGGGGGCATTGTCCTCTGGGCGGTCTATGCCTGGACGACTCAACTGAAATCTGGTCTGGGGGTGACGGGCATGAATCGGCCCGTCTTTTGGGGCATCTATATTACTAATTTCGTCTTCTTCATAGGCATCAGCCATGCCGGAACATTAATTTCTGCCATCCTCCGCATCTGTCGGGCGGAGTGGAGGAGATCTATCACTCGTTCGGCCGAAGTTATCACTGTCTTAGTCCTATTCTTCGGAGTGGCCAACATTCTCATAGACCTGGGGAGACCGGACCGGGCTTACTTTGTCATTCTCCACGGCAGATTTCGGTCTCCTTTGCTCTGGGATGTGACCAGTATCACCCTCTATCTGATCTGCAGTTCCATTTACCTCTATCTGCCACTCATTCCGGACATCGCCCTGTTGAGGGACAGAGTCCAGAGGAGAAGATGGTTTTATACCCCTTTGGCGCTAGGGTGGAGAGGCAGCCAGAGGCAGGAGAAATGGCTCAAGCGAGGGATAGGGGTCATGGCAGTGTTGGTCATTCCCATTGCTGTCTCCGTCCATACGGTGGTCTCCTGGGTTTTTGCGATGACGATTCAGCCCATGTGGCACAGCACCATCTTCGGCCCCTACTTTGTGGCCGGGGCCATCTTCTCCGGCATCGCCGCCCTCATCATTGCCATGGCCATCATCCGCCGGGTCTATCATCTGCAGGGCTATTTGAAAGCCATACATTTCAACTACTTAGGGATTCTTCTTTTGGTTATGGCTCTGCTCTGGCTGTACTTCACTTTCGGTGAGCATCTGA
Organism: bacterium; assembly: GCA_046760705.1. GTDB lineage: Bacteria > JBHIER01 > JBHIER01. The sequence continues at coordinate 4,431 of JBHIER010000164.1, read as the reverse complement.
CCGCTTTCTACGGGGGTGAGCCCTCCCATCTGGCCGTAATTTATTCCAAACTGAGTGGGCACTACGCCCCCTATTTTTGGTCCATGTTCCTTTTCTGTTTTGTCGTGCCCTTTGCCCTTTTGTGCAATCGCAAGACGCGGACGATTGCCGGGACAGTGATATCCTCCATATCGGTCACCATCGGCATGTGGTTGGAGAGATTTACCATCGTGGTGCCCACTTTGGTCAATCCGCGGCTGCCGTACGCGCGAGGATTTTATCACCCCACCTGGGTCGAAATTTCTATCTCGGCCGGGTGCTTAGCCATGTTTCTTCTTCTATATATCGTTTTTACCAAGTTGTTTCCCATTGTCTCCATCTGGGAGATCAAAGAGGGGCGGGAGAGGTCGCTCATTGAAACCCGAGAGAGAGTTGCCGCCTACTTGCCTGAAAAAGGCGTGGCGGTCTGAATCTGAAAAATTGGGAGGTATCAAAGACATGAAAAAGTTGAGTGTTTCTGCTGCATCCATTCTTATTGGGGCACTTTGTATTCTGAGCAGTCATTACGCCTGGTCCCAAATAAATATTCTGCCCAGCGACCCCCTGAAAGGCCGAGATTTATTTGTGAGTAAGGGATGTATCAAGTGCCATGCGGTGGAAGGAAAGGGAGGCGTTTTAGGTCCTGACTTGGGAAAAGTCCAACCCGGATACAGTGTGTTGAAAATTGCCGGGGTGATGTGGAATCACTACCCCACCATGAGTGAGAAGATGAAGGAATTAAAAATCCCAGAACAGACCTTCACCGTGGGTGAGATGGCTGCTCTCATCGCTTATCTCTATTACATCCATTATTTCGATGAGCCCGGCGACGCGGCCCGGGGGAGGGCGCTCTTTAGAGAAAAGAGGTGCATCAAATGTCACAGAATTGGAGATGAGGGGTCACCCGGAGGCCGCCCTCTGGATGAGCTGAAACGGTATGTTTCCCCGATCTCTATGGCCCAGGTGATGTGGAACCACGGGCCGAAAATTGTCGCCAGGATGAGGCAACTGGGGGTTCAGCGGCCCACTTTCGGTGGGAACGAGATAGCAGACCTGATGGCCTTCTTTCGAGAGGTGAGCAAGGAAACTGGGGGGGAGAAAGTCTACATGCTGCCGGGCAACCCTCAACGGGGCGAGCAGATTTTTGCCGACAAAGGATGCGTCCGATGCCACACCGGAGGTGAGGAGAGCCTGGGGCCAGATCTGTCCAGTAAGCTGTTCCGCGGCAATGTGTCACAGATCGCGGGCATCATGTGGAACCACGGCCCGCAAATGTGGAGATCGATGAGAAAGTTAGGCATGAACCCGCCCACCTTTTCCGGCAACGAGATGGCCGATCTCATCGCCTATCTCTACTTCTTAGACTACTTCGATGAGCCGGGCAATCCCGTGTCCGGGCAACGAATCTTTTCCGAGAAGGGCTGTAGGGCGTGCCATTCCTTTTATGGAGAGAAGAGGGAGGGTCCCGATCTGTCTGAATCTTCTGCTTTTGCCTCCCCCATCAATGCGGCCGCACAGATGTGGAACCACGCCTCGGCGATGAAAGAGCTGATGGAAGAGAAGATGATAAGCTGGCCCGTGTTTCGAGGCCAGGAGTTCGTTGATCTGGTCTCATATTTTCAATACTTGAGGGCCACCAAGAGGAGGGAGTAGAAAATATGAGGCGAGAGAGATTCCGCATAGAGATACCCGACGTTGAATATTATCGGAAGCTCATCAACTGTCAGTATGCCTGTCCGGTGCACACCCATTCCGGGGGATATGTGACGGCCATTGCCGAGGGTCGGTTTGAGGAGGCCTATAATTTGGCCAGGGCGCCAAACCCCTTTCCTTATGTCTGCGGCCGGGTGTGCGGACACCCGTGTGAGGACGCTTGCCGGCGGGGCGCCATCGACCAACCCATCGCCATTCGGGCCCTGAAGCGAACGGCCACCGATCACCACGATCTCGGTTTAGGGCACGACCCCGCAGTCGCTCTCAGGGAGCCCAGGAAGGAGAAGGTAGCCATTATCGGGGCCGGGCCGGCCGGGCTGTCGGCGGCCCACGATCTGGCCCGGATGGGCTACCGGGTGACAGTCTTTGAGGCCACATCGGTGGCCGGCGGGATGCTCTATCTGGGCCTGCCCATCTACAGACTGCCGCGGGACGTTATCAGATTGGAGGTGGATGCCATCCTCAACTTGGGGGTGGAACTGAGGACCAATGCCGCGGTGGGCCGAGATTTTACCCTCGATGAGCTCAGGGAACAAGGGTATAAAGCCATATTTATCGCCGTTGGTGCCCATAAAAGCAGAGAGCTCAACATCGAGGGGGCCGAATTGGACGGCGTTCTTAGGGGCGTGGAATTTTTGCTGAACGTCAATCTGGGCTACCGGGTGGAGTTGGGAGATAAGGTCCTGACCATTGGTGGTGGCAATGTGGCCGTGGATGTGGCTCGGTCGGTGCTGCGCCAGACGGAAGAGATCGATAAAATGAGCAAAGAGGAGTTGAAAGCCGCCCTGGATACGGCTCGTACTGCCCTGCTGCAAGTATCCGAACCGAGTGTGGGAGGCGAAGAGAAGTTGACTTTGGCCGTGGATGCGGCCCGGTCGGCTCTCCGTCTGGGGGCTAAGGAGGTCCACATGATCTGCCTGGAGTCCAGGGAGGAGATGCCGGCCCACGACTGGGAGATCGAAGAGGCGACGGGGGAAGGGGTGGTCATTCATACCAGACTCGGTCCCAGCCGAATTTTGGGCCGGGATGGCCAAGTGGTCGGGCTGGAGACGGTTGCCGTCAAATCGGTCTTCGATGAACAGGGCCGGTTTAACCCCACCTTCATTGAGGGCACCGAGTCGGTCATCGACGGGGATACGGTCATTCTGGCTATTGGTCAGGCCTCCGATCTCTCCTTTTTGCGGGAGAGCGATGGGATTGAGGTCACACCCAGGGGCACCATAGCCGTCGACCCCGACAGTTTGGCCACCACAGCTGAGGGCATTTTCGCCGGCGGGGATGTGGCCTTCGGGCCCCGCCTCATCATCGATGCCATCGCCGACGGCCAGAAGGCAGCCAGAGCCATAGATGAATACGTCACCGGCAAAAAGCAGCCCAAAAAACGGATGAGGATGAGGCTCATCAAATCATACGATCGGTATGAGGACTACGACCGAATAGCCCGCCAGAAGGTGCCCACCATACCCACCGAACGGCGGGTGGGCATCGCCGAGGTCGAACTGGGCTTCCCCGATGAGGCGGCCGTGTTAGAGGGGGAGCGGTGTCTCAAGTGCGCCATCAATACCATCTTCAACGGCCAGAAGTGCATCCTTTGCGGCGGCTGCGTCGATGTCTGCCCCGAGGACTGTCTGAGGTTGGTAAAACTGGATGAGATGGAGGGAGATGAGAGGCTGGCCGCACTGCTTGAAGCCAGATACGGTGCGTTGCGAAGCGGTGAGAGGGCAATCTCAGGGACGGCCATGATTAAGGACGAAGAGCGCTGCATCCGCTGCGGCCTCTGCCACGAGCGATGTCCCACCGGGGCGATAACCATGGAGGTTTTTGAATTCGAGGAGGAGGAGGTTTATGAATAACGAGGGAGAAGGTCAGGACAAAAAGATTTCGCGGCGATACTTCTTCTCGCTGGTTGGTTGGGGGAGTCTTGGGGCCACCTGTGTGGGAGCCACCGTGGAAACGGTGCGCTTTTTCTTCCCCAATGTGCTCTACGAGCCACCCTCAACTTTTAAAGTGGGTCTGCCGGGGGATTATCCCACGGACACGGTGACGTACAAGGATGAGAAAAAACTTTTCATTATCCGAGACAAGATCGGACTTTTCACCATGTCGGCCGTCTGCACCCATTTGGGGTGCACGGTTCTGAGAGAGGGGCCGGGCTTTCACTGTCCCTGCCACGGGGCCACTTTTGACGGAGACGGTGTCGTCACCAGAGGGCCGGCCAGGCGACCCCTGCCGAGGTTTCGCGTCGTCCTGACGGAAAACGGGGAGCTGTTAGTCGATACAGCCGAAGTGGTGGGCCTCGACTATCGGCTCAAGGTTTAACTGGCCAATGGAATAATGGAATAATGGAATAGTGGCATGAGAGGATTGTCATGCTATATCAAGAGAATTAATAACGAAAAAGAGATGAAAAGATAATGGATCGTAAAAACATCAACAGAGGTTTTAAAAAACTCAGAGTATGGCAGGATTCTGTTTCTCTTTACGTGTTAGCATGTAAGTCGGAAATGAATTACTTAGTGTCTGTCCGGAAACCCCACTTTTCGCGTCATTGCTCGCCCCGTTTAATAAATACAATTAAACAGGGCGAGGCGCTTTTTGCCGAAGCAATCTCCTCAAAAGCACGTCTCCCCGGGTCTAGGGGATCGCTTCGCTGAGAAACGCTCGCGATGACAGGGAGAAATCATCGTTTTCGGACAGACA
>JBHIER010000163.1:0-7302 GCA_046760705.1 bacterium | reverse complement strand
GTGGGGTCCAGGGCCACCCAGTCGCCGACCCAACTTTCGACCCAGGCGTGGCGGTAGAACTTTCCGTCGCTTCCATAGACGATACCCTGGCAGTTTTTTGTCGGGATCCCCACAGCCCGGGCCAGGGCGGTGTAGAGGAGAGAGAACTCGCTGCAGTCGCCAGATCTGGTCTGCAGAACGTCCCGGGCGGTCACATTGGTGAACAGGAACCGATAGTCGATGTTGAAGTGGACCCATTCGCACAACTTGACAGCGGCACGGTACGCATTGAGCTCATCCCCGACAATGTCCTGGGCCAATTTCACAATGGTCGTGTCGTCTGACTGAATGTACGGTGTGGCCTCCAGGTATGCTTCGTATGCCCTCTCTCGAAGGGGGAGATCGACGGCCGTGCTCTCGTTGAAAACAGGCACCCTCGATAAGAGAACAACCACGCAGGTGTCCTCTCTTTCGGATGCCTCCAGCACACGTAATCGCTCGTCCTCGCCGAAGATGTTGTCGCAGGCCACACCTCTGACCTTAAACTGGACCTTCATCTCGTCGGTCTTCTTCGAATTGAGGATCACTTTGTCGCTCTTGAAAGCGATGTTCTCCCAGATGTCCATTTCGGGAGTGAAATCGACCGCCTCCTCTTCGCTCGTTCGGACGCTGTACCGGTTCCCCTCCTCCCTCCGCCACGTCCTCCCTGCGCTGTCCTTCCAGCACAAGACAATGTTGTCACCCACGGCCCACCTTTCGATAGAGATCTGCCCTTCGACCTCCGGGAAGGAGAGGGTGCTGTCAGGCTCAAACTTGCTCCGCTCCAGCAGCTCCATCTTCAACTCTTCCACCTGCAGATCTTCAATGTCGAGAATCTTGAAGGTGTATGCCTTTCCAGGCTTGATATTTTCAACCCCCATAGCCCGCAACGGATGTCCGGCGAAATAGACGTCGGGAGCTAAGGGAATCTTCACCTGACTCGATGTCCAGGGCGAGTGCTTTTCGGCCACCATCACCTGTCCCTCCCTGCGCCCTTCGGCAGACATCTCGTGCCGCCCAGATCCTTTGACCACCTTAAAATAGAGGGGCTCATACTCTTGCCCCACGATGAGAGTTTTGGAGCTGGAGCTCTCGTACTTGTGTCCACGGATCTTGGCCCTCATCAGACGTTCGCTCTCCATCAGGGTGGCCAGAGCCCCGTGGTATTTGATGGAGTAAGTCTTAGAGTGGGTATACCCGACTTGAACCTCGTTGACGAACGTGGACATCCAGGTCTCGTCAATCAACTGTTTTTCGGATACTCCCTTGATGTCCTGAATTTGCGTATTAGCATAGGGTATTACTACTAAGAAGCTGAGTAAAAAAGAGAAAACAAGGCCATTGCCTTTCACTTGAATCAACTCCTTATGGTGACGTGCCGATAATAATATTGACAATGCCCACCACATCGGCCACATCGACCCGGCCGTCATTGGTGGTATCTGCGGCCCAGTGTTCTACGGCCGTGGGGCGATAAGTACCTATCACGATTTTTGCTGCAAGAACCACGTCCAACACGTTCACGTACCTGTCTCCATTAATGTCACCTTTTGCCCTCCCAGGCTCGGCCAGTAAAATCTCAACGTTGTCGAAGGAAACATCCCAACCATAGCCATCACAAAACAGTTTTATCTGTGTGAATTCAGCAGCAGAAGGCGCTAAAAAAGTCAAATCGTATACCCGATGCACCCAGGTGTCCTGAGCAATTTTTTCCGCTAAAGGGTCTGGACTCCACCCAAAGTAGTAGAAACTCCGCCTGAGATCGTAATACTCTCCCATGGTGTCCTCGTATCGGAGAAAAAAACTTGCCGGAAAACCATACCACCAATATTCACTACAACTGGGATTCTGATAAGAGACTTTGACATCGAAGGAAAGAAGTAGAAGCGGATCAGAGAGATCTGCGTCATGTAGGGTCTGAACCAACGACGAACGAGCCCATTCCCAAGGTTCGGGGTCGCTTCTGGTTATTTTCAATGCCTGACCCATCTCTGGGTCATCAACCACATTCCAGGTGGGCACCGGAGTATATGAAGTGTGGTAGAATGACCAGCAGGATATGTCACCGCTGGAGAAATCACCATTGCAGACGATATCTGTCGCAGAATTGACAAACACTTCCAAACTCTCCTCCCAGGTGTTTCCGGCTGAATCGGTGATTTCTAATGTGAATTCTATTAAGTGGTCTTCCGAACACCATTCGGAAACGGCAAATCTGAAACTGTTACGACACATCAGCGTCGTATCTCCGAAGGCATCACCAAAGGCCGCCAGGCTATCCAAAAGCTCAATATGTGGATTGGCTCGAGAGATTGAGAGAAGACCGTACACCTGAGTGGCAGGTATCTCACCGATATATCTTACTCTCACCGAGAGTTCGATCACTTCCCCGGCATCAATGACCCCATCGCCATTGCCCCAGCTTTCTCCTTCAGTGTCATCGTCGATTAAATAGTCATCGCACAGGAAAACATTGGTCGCTGTGGCCAGCGTATCCCAAGCCCACGCCCCCAATCCAATCCTGGTAGAGAAGGAAGTAGGAACGTGAGCGGCCCCTGATGAACCCGCGAACTGAGACAGCAATGGTGTCGCGGGGTGAGACTCGGTCGAGGGCTTTCACGCGCCAAGATACCTTTTCTGACGCACCGGGGACCAAGAGTGATGGTAGTCCTTTTGTCGGAATTCCGCCAGCAAGTGTAAAACGCGAGGGCAATATAATAGATGCCAGTGGCACACTGAGAGGATAATATTCATCTCCAAAAGGTGGAGGAGCAACATAGGTTACCGTAACATCGACGGTGAACTTTCCATCTTGAACCACAAGATCCGGCGCATCAACGTCAACGGACCACGGTGACACAAAGAGACCCCATCTGTCACTGCCAACCCAGCGATGATCAACCAAAAAAGATTGACGGACAGAGACGTCCGGTCCATAGCTCGGCCAGGGGTCGTGTACCATGAACACATCTAAACTGTCATTGTATCCCTTCACTACCAGGTAATGGTTCTGCGCCAAAATGAGTACAGGAAAATCCTGGGATACGAGATGTTTCAAGTCGGTGTATCTGTTTGGATACTGGGACGAATATGACCACTCGTATTCGAACGCCCCATAGCCAAGATCCCTTTCCGGATAGCCTCGGAGATCCGGGTTCTGTACGGCCGTGCTCCAAGAGCTGAAGTGTGCCGCCCGCCGGAGATTATCGGGATACGTTCCAGACCCGGCGGACTCGTCGGCTACATCGCCAATATCCTCCTGGCTGATGAGAGGACCGTAATAATCAAAAATCATCTGCAACGCCGCCTCCCCACAATACCAGTCCGTTTCCTGAGAATGATACGGTAGGTCTGTAATGTCGTGGGCATCCGGTAAATTGTGGTGGATCAATTTACTCCTTTTTGGCTTGTATGAGGCTGACGACCCCTTTGGATCACCCTTCTTATTAAGAGCTTCCTTCCTCTCTAAGTCAGTATACACCCTTTGGGAGTTGTTTGAACACACGAAGACCTCTCTGACCCCTTCACCTGGAGGATAAACAACAGACCACCAATACATCCTCATATCAGGCGTGCTGATCAGAATCGGAGGAGAGAGCTGGGCAGTGATGCCTCTTTTTTGAAGAGAATGTTCCATCGCTGCGAGAGCATCGGCTCTGCAAACAGGGGGGAATGTGTCGTAGGTGTATTGTCGGGTGTACCACTGCCACTCGGAGGTTTCAGCATCGATGCCGATGAGGGACGTAATCTTGTCACTGCTATTGAAGACCGGGACAACGTAATAAGCGTGTGTCGCCTCCGGATAGGTGCGGATTAGAAAAGGGGTACCAGCCCAGCCATCTATCCATTCGGTGCGACTGCCAGGTTGATCAGGGTGGCGGATCGAATATTGCGCCACCCGCTCCATCAATTTGGTAGCTACCGTTTGAATCTCATCAGCGCTGGCAAATCCAGACACAAGCCAAGTGATAACACACACGATTGTCAATCCGACAAGCATCTTGACCCAACTCCCGGGTTAGAAATGAGCGCCTTCGTCTTTTATCCTGAAAAATCGGGAGGGCCCAGGAGGGATTCTATTAATATCTGAGACCAGGTTTCATACAGATCGAATTCTGCTGCGAGATGCCTGACATCAATAAATTCCCCTCGGACCAATGATCCCTTTTCCCTGATTGTTGCCTTCGGTTCGTCCAACTCAAGCTCGTAGACGAGGCCGAAGTGGACCCGGCCCACGTCATTGGAATCGTCGTTGAGCAGTCCCACACACTTGGCGGAGTATGCGGTATCTATTATAACTTCTTCGGCCACCTCCCGTTCCATTGCCATTTCGATGACAGGTTTTGTGGCCGCAAAGAGGTCGAACTTATCGGAGGGGTTGATGTGGCCGCCTACGCCGATGGAGTACTTGGCGTGAAGCCGGTCTTCCTCACCTCTGCGAGTCCGTTTGTATCTGAAAATTGCCTCATTATGTCGCAACAGGGCATAAGGTATAATCTGTTTCAGGGAAGGATCTCCCTCCGCCGATTGGCGAAAGACAAATCTGGCCGCCTCGGTTATGCGGTCAATGTATCTCCCCACCTCATCACTGAATCCGTGAAAATATCCCAGATCTTTCAACAGTGATGCCGGAAAGACGAGAATCTCTTCCTGTTCTTTCATATCGTTTCAACACCTAAACACGGAGGACAAATTGGAGTGTTGGAAAGTTGGAGTATCAATACACCAATACTCCAACACTCCAACATTTCAAAGCTCTCTGTGGCTCATACTCCAGGTTATGGACTCCCGAGAATGACGTTGACTATATTCACCACATCAAGTACGTTAATAATGCCATTGCCGTCCAAGTCCGCAGCCCATAGCTCCGAGGGAATTGGAGGAAGACCAGGTTGAAGGATAAAATTCACCGTCCGTATCACATCAATCACATTTACGATCCCGTCGTTGTTCACATCGCCCTTGGCATTGGTGAATTTTCTGAAGACATCGCTGTTGGGGGTCGTGCCGGCGAAGATCGTCCCGTCACTGGCTCTCAGTAAGCAGAGTGCCTCTCTGGCTCCATCAAGTGCCCCGTCCTTTGACCATGTCTGACCGTGATCTGTGGACTTGAATACGACGCTGTCAGAGCCGGGGTGAAACCCGATGTAGAGGGTGCTGTCTTTAGCTTCGACCAGGTCAAATACCCGGGCTACGGTCATCTCGCCGTTCTTGATCGTACCTGTTGTGTCCCAGGTGATCCCATTGTCGGTTGATCGGAGCAGGATGCCCTGGGGTCCGTGAGCCCAACCCCCTGTCCAGATCGTCCCGTCTGAGGTTCGGGTAAAGAAATAGATATTGCCGAGAGTAACGTGGGCATCATCGTAGGGCAGATTGACGATGTTCCAATTTTGACCACCGTTGGGCGATACGTAAAAGATGTCTCCGTACATCCTCCCTCCGGCGAAAAGGACGCCTTTATCCGGCTCGAACAGGGCGAAAATACCACCCGACACTTGAGGCACATCCGCCAGTTTCAGCCAGGATTGGCCACCGTTTATTGTGCGGAACATCTGGCCAAAGCCGTCGATGTCCGGAGATGTTCCGGCCACTATTGACCCATTTTGCATCTGCAGCAGCGCCCTCACGGCCGTTGCGCCGGGTAGGTCCGCAGTGTTTGCCCAAGTCGCGCCACCGTCGGTCGTCTTGAAGACATCTCCGTGGGGATAGGTCCCTGCATAGATGGTGCCCTCCCTCGTCCGGAGGAGCGAATAGACCCGGCTGGCCTCTCCCAGACTGGCCCCTGCCAGATTAGAGGTATTCGTCCACGTTTCGCCCCAGTCCACAGATTTGAAGACGTCGCCCTCAGGGGCTGTCCCCGCATAGAGGGTCCCCGGTCCGGCTTCGATAAGAGAGTGGACGTACCAGGCCCCGGGCAGCTCACCGGTGTTGTGCCAGCCAGAATCCGAAGGCGTCATTGATTGCGCTCCTGAATTGGCCATCTCCTCGTTCTCCACAAACCAGATATCCTCCTCTCCGAAACCGCCCTCGGAGACTTCGCTGGCTACATAGAGCCCCCCATCGGCCGTGGGAAAGCACGAACAGAGGGGCAAATCGGTATTGATCGGGGCACTCACTAGGGCGGCCTCACCCCACTCCGTGCCGGTCCACTCCGAGACGTAGAGGTCGGCATCCCCGTAATCGGGCCTCGGTCCACCACCCCCAAAGTCTGAAAAATAGAGCCTCTGCCTGTCTGGACTGACAGCGGGGTGGGTCTCGCTCCCCTCAGTATTCACCCCGGGGCCAAGGTTGGTGAGCGAGTCAAAGGTGGTTCCGTTCCAGCGAACCACGTAAATGTCCCTCATACCGAACCCTCCCAATCTATCGGAGGCGAAATAGAGCTCTGTACCATTCGCGGAGACGAAGGGAGCGATATCTTTCGCCTTCGGGTCCGGATCATTCACAGGATACGGAAGTTTTTCCCCGGGCATCCACTCCACTCCATCGTGGGTGGACATCCAGATCTTGTTCCCCTTCGTGTAAAAGAGGGTCTTGCCGTCCGGGGAGATGCAGGCGTAGCTGGCCGGGTTGATGTTCGACCCAACATTTCTGACCGAATCCCAGGCCGCACCGGTCCATCGGGCTACGTAGACATTAAAACCGCTACCATAGTGTACATCATCGTAAGGTGGTCCGTTATTGATATGGGCGATGAAGTACATGTATCGCCCGTCAGCCGTTAGAGAGGGTTTGCAGTCAGAGTTGTATCCGCTCACTCCGACGACACTGATGGGAAATCCCCAGGCTGCATTGAGGTACTCCGCCTTAGAGAATGATTCCGAAGCGCATGGGCCACTCCACCGTTTTTTCTCCCGATCGCACGGCCAGAGGAGCGACGGAGCGCTGAGGGCAATCAGCAAAAGTACAATTATGCCTGATCGTATATTCCACATTTTGGTCCTCCTTATTCTGCTTTTCCCATTGTGCATTTGTGCGATTATACTCTTTAATGTGATCCACAGTAACTGATACGACTGCCATACGTCCGACTTTGCTTCTGTGCCTTCTCATTCATGCCCATCAAAGATAATAAGAAGAAGTCCAACTGTCACGAAAAAAGTGTCAGAATGAAAAAGTGTGGGGTTTCTTAGTATCTGTCCGAGACCGCTAAGTGTGTCATTTCGGCCTGTCTGCCACAGGCAGTCGTGTTTTTGGGCCGGAACTAAGGGATTCTTCGACCAGGTACATCGTGGAATCCTTATGCGGCTGTGCATCTGATGGCTCTTGGGCATGTGCTCTTTTTTT
>JBHIER010000162.1:0-7310 GCA_046760705.1 bacterium | reverse complement strand
CTTATATGTCATGCGCAAGTCGGAGACTCCGCACCGCTTGTGAGGCCCCAGAACCGGCAAGTCGTCAATAGATTTTTAAATTTCGCCCAAAATCTCGTTCACAATCTCCACCACATCCAAGATGTCGACGCTGCCGTCATCGTTCATGTCGGCCGCCCAAAGTTGATCAGACGTAGGTTCGTAGGTGCCGAGAATGATGTTGATGACGAGGACGACGTCGAGGATGCTAACCTGGCCGTCGCTGTTGACGTCGCCCTTTTGGGTAGGTGGCAGCTCTTTTAGCAGGATGATTCCGTCGTGTCCGGGCAAGACGAGGCTGGTGACCAGAGAGCCGTCATTGTAGTCCGGGGCCTGCAGCCCCGCGAGCTTCCGATATGGCCCTTCCAGAGCCACGGGCACCGAGTCGGGGGAGGAGTTGACCAGGGCCATGCCGTTGTCGAAGTCGCGGCGCCAGACCCCGCCCTCGCCCCTGGAGATGGTGATGTTGTCCACAGAGATCGACCCGTCATACTCAATGCCGAAGATGAGATAGTAATCGGTGAAATCACCGAGGGTGAAGCTCACGCTTTGCGAGCCGACAACTCCTATCGGAGGGTCAAACTCAAGTCCACCGGTGTCGTACTCCTCACCTCCGGTCTGGGTCCTGACCAAAAAGTAAAAGCATCCCTGAACAGCCTCGGCCAGTATTTTATAATCAAAGCTAACTGTGTATGTCTCTAAAGGATCTAAACCGATCACCCCCGGATCGGTGTGCAAAAATTCGTTCCAACGCCCTTCAGGATCGGTATTTGTTCCCTTTATGGAGTAATTACCCGCCACAACTTCACCCGGATCAGAGGTAACAGAGGCGGACATTCCGTTCCAGTTGTTCAATCTGAAACCGGTGGCCGTCCCGTCCTCAAAATCGAAGGAATCGATAACGACCGTAGCGTCGAGATATTTGTAAGCTTCGCCAGAGGGATAGCCGAGGTTAACGTCATATTCATCGTACCACCACAAGTTGCCGTGCCAGGTGGTGCCGAAGTCGTACATGGACAGCCCGTCGCCCATGAGGGCGGTGCACAGCCCGAAGCGGACACGACCGTACCGGGTTCTGGCCCACTCCAGGGAGTCAGGGGGAATCTTTTCCCGGGGATAAAGACCATAACTTTCGATCAGCCACGTCGGGGAACTCGTAATGATAAATGTCACCGCTGGAGACAGGCCCTCTTCGTTCCATCGGAGATAACCGGCCAGGAGGCTGTCCCAACTGACGCCCCATTCTGAGAAATCGAGAATGGCCGTCGTCTCCCACTCATACTCTCTGCCATTGAGATATGGCGTAAATATGAGGGCGGCGTCGTTGCCCGTAATGACGGCGTGGGGCAGATGTTCTCGCAGACGAGACAGGAAACGGTACATTCCAGCCAGCCAGCGGGAATCAAGATCAGCCGGATCGTCGGCCACCCCATTGAGGTCGGAGTCGATGTCGTCGGAGAACCAGGAGATATCTTGATGGATGCGGTCGAAGAAGATGCCGTCAAAAGCCAGGCCGCAGTCAAGAAACCGCTCGTAGTTGAAGTCGGCCATGTAGTCGGCCAGAGTGGTGTCGGTGAGGTTGAACATGGGATGGCCACAGAAGTCGATGAGGATGACAGCCCCGGCCGTGTTCCGAAGCAGCCAGTTGTACTCCGGCTCTCCAGGCTGAGCGGTAAGGGCCCGATCCTGGAGAGGGCCGCCGTAGGTGGCGTCCAGGGTAGCTAAGATTTTGACGTGGGGATTGAGGGTGTGGATGGCATCAATTTCGGCTTGGGTGATATCCCATGGGGCCACATCGATGTAGTCGTATCCAGCATAGAAGTCGAGGGGAATAGCCGGGTCGAAGTTGGTCCGGTGATTGGCAATTCGGGGAAAGGGAGGGTTGTACGGCAACAGCACTCGATAACGGAGGTCGAGAGAGTAGCCGTCAGGATCGTACCCCTCAACCCAGCAGGAGCACTTAACCCCGAAGTTCAAGTACTCCCCATCGGAGAGGCCGTTGACAACAAAGGAATGGTGGGTGGTCCCGAGGCCGGAAAAGACCCGGGTCATGGTATGATACGGAACCTGTGAGGACTCCCCCCATCGGCACTCGGCGGCCTGAGTGGTTAAGAGAAAGAGCTCCAGCGTTGAAGTCCCGGCCGCCAAAAGGCCAGACGGCGGGCCGGAGTCGAGGATGGGCACAGGCTCAACCACCAGGGGTGGCGAATTGGCCGGATCTCCGAAAGAGCCACCGTCTTTGGGGATGTACTGGAAGACGATGGTGTCTCCCGGAGCAAAGTGCGTCGAGTCGAGAACGGTCTCACCGAGGTGAGTCACCCATCCGTATCGGTAAAGGGCGGCCACTTCCGATTCTGTTAAAAAGCGGTTGTGTAGTCGGAACTCGTCAATGGAAGCGTAAGCCTGGCGTCCGCCCCATTCATCGGAGCCGATGTAGAATCGGTCGCCCTGCCCCGGCGGCGGGTAATATCCCTGAGCTTGACCGACCAATCTCCCGTCATAATAGACGGTGAGCAGCGAGTCGACCGCGCTCCAGCAGAAGGCAAGGTGGTGCCACTGGCCCGGGCCCCAATCGGGAGCCTGCTCCACCCAGGGGTCGACGTAGCCGCTGGGCAGATAGGTGGTCCCGTAAATCCGGTCCCCTCCAAACTCCATACCCAGGAGGTATCCTTCGTCTGTCGGATAATGGAGGAGGAGATTCCAGTCGTCGTAAATCGGGTCGGTGATGGGGTAAAGCAACTGAAGCCAGAAATCGACGGCCCCAGATTCGGTGTCCAAGTTCCCTGGGGCAGCGTAAGCGAGCCGGGTGCCTTCGGAGTCGAATACGAGACAATCGCCCTGTTTTCCCGGTGGTAAATTCTATCGCGAGTGAGACCAGAGGAGCTTCGCCGTCGGTGGTGTTCAAGCCTCCGTCAAAGGAAGCCAGAAAGCTTTGGGAGATTTTTCCAGAAGAGATCTGGGCACCGTTTTTGATCCAGCGATACTCAGACCCTGATTCGTAATCGTGGTCGGGATCGGAGTAGTCACCGTAACCGACCAACGCCTGAGGGCCGTAAGCCGGCCTCGGTTTGATATTCACATTCGTCACCTGAGGGGCCTCGGCCCAGGCCGGACTGAGCAAGAGCGCACAACCGATGAGCGAAAAGCCGATCTTTCTCATTTGACCTATCACATTCTTTGAACCATGATGATGATCATAGCCAAGGCTACGATCAGTTTGGAGAGACTCCCACCGATTTTGCCGACAAAGGCCCCGTAGCCGGCCTGGACTGCCCTTTCCGTATTTTTGTAATTGAGGTATTCCAAGAGGAAAGCTCCCAGGTAGGCCCCGAGGAACCCGCCGATGACGGTGCCCACAACAGGCATGATAGGCGTGCCCCAGATGGCCCCCAGGATGCCCCCGCCGATAGCCCCAAGAACACCCCACCTCGATGCGCCGTGCTTAACGGTGATGAACGTTCCGATCACATATTCGATCAGCTCGGCCAGAGCGGCCAGCCCCAGAAGGGCGATCAGGACGGATGGGGTGAATGTTTCAAAGCGGGTCAAGAGGGCGTAGACAAAAGCAACACCAGCCATGAGGAACGTGCCAGGCAGGTTGATGAACAACCAGAAAAAAATCTGACCGATAATGGCCATGAGAGGGCCTCATGAAGATGGGTCCTACGTGATTGAACTCAACCCCCAGAGGTACTGCGTGATGTTGCAGATCAAACTATCTCTAAGAGATAAGACGCATAAACACAGCCATGTCATTCCGAGTAGAATCCCACATATGGCGGGTCCAGCCAAATTCGTATAACGACTGATCTCAGCCGCCGCATAAGCGGTCGACTGCGGTAAATTGTCAGGCGTGTTCGCTCTTCTGACTATCGTTCGCTTACCCTATCTCTATGTAGTCGTTCAGCCAACCATAGGTTGACCAATGTTTCGGGCAAAATACCACGGGCGCGGGCCTGAGCCTCAATCCTGGTAAAAACCTCTTGGTCAAGTGTTACCCGTCTTCTACGTTTGGCCCTGATTTCGAATTCAACCTCGTGAGTGTTGTCCCAATAGTCGGCCAGACTATGAGTATCCCAAAAGTCAGCAATCTCTTCGAGCGGGCGCGCCTTCGAGATGCTGGACAGTTGTGTATCATTACTTTTGTTCATACCGTCTTCGCTCCTTCCTATCCAGAACTCGCGCACTCAAGATCAGAGCTGTGCAGCCTCGTCCTGCGTGACCCGGTGTTTGACGGCCAGTTTTTCAAGGATATCGGGCAACAAGATGAAATCATCAATGTACATGGACGGTAATGCGTAAGGGCTTCGGAACTCGACCACTTTTTCGACAAGCCGATCCCTATCTCCGTCTGATCCTCTCCAGTTTCTTCCTCTCGGAGGAAGCGTGCCACTCCACTAAGGTGGAACTGGCGACGAAGATCGAGGAGTACGTTCCCACACAAATTCCCACCAAGAGGGCGAAGGCGAAGTTGTGGATCACCTCTCCACCCTTGAAGAAGAGAACCAGCACAACAACAAAGCTTGTTCCGGTCGTAAGAATGGTTCTGCTCAGGGTCTGATTGATGCTGGTGTTGATAATGGTTGGATACTTCTCCCGGCGGAGGGCCTTCAAGTTCTCGCGGATGCGGTCGAAAACCACAATGGTATCGTTCAGTGAATAGCCGACAATGGTCAACAGGGCAGCCACAACGGCCAGGGAGATCTCCCTCTCTAAGACTGAAAAGACGCCCACAGTGATGAGCACGTCGTGGAAGAGGGCCACAATTGCTGCCACAGCGAACTTGGGCTGGAATCGAATGCTGATATATATGAGGATTCCGAGCAACGACCAGAAGATGGCGAAGACGGCTGCCCTTTTCAGTTCGCCTCCGATTTTCGGACCGACCTTCTCCTGGCGCCGGAGCCACTCCCCCTCGTCGGCCGGGATACGATCGGGGAACGTCCCCCGCAATTTCGCCTTGATGGCCTCGGCCACCGATGTCCCCCTCTCCCGCTCCTCGACCTTGAGGAGCACGTCGCGTCGGTCGCTGAACACTTGGATCTCAGACCTGCTCAAATCCATCCGTTTGTCACCGACAGCGACATCTCTCAGGGCTTCCCTCAGTTCGGCGGTGGCCACCGGTGGGCTGAAATGGAGCTCCAACAGGGTTCCTTCGATGAAGTCGATCCCAAATTTCGGGCCTTTATGAAGGCCGAGGGAGAGGAGTCCGATAAGAATGAGGGCCGAAGAGAGGCCGAACGCCGCCCTTCTTTTGCCGACAAAATCGATGTGTGTCTCTTTGAAAAATCGCATCTTCCCTCCGCGCGAACCGATACCTGCTAAATGCTGAGTTTCCTAACCTCCCATCGCGTCGTAATAAAATCGAAAATGGCCCGGGTCACCAGGATAGCGGTGAACATATTGGCCAACAGGCCGATGATCAGGGTGAGGGCAAAACCCTTGATCGGGCCGGTCCCAAATTTGTACAGAGCAGCAGCCGTAATGATGGTCGTCACATTGGCATCGAGGATGGTCCGGAAGGCCCTGGCGTAGCCGTTATCGATGGCGCTGCGAACCGTCTTGCCTGTGCGCAGCTCCTCGCGGATACGCTCATAGATGAGCACGTTGGCATCCACGGCCATGCCCACGGTCAGAATGATTCCGGCAATACCAGGTAGGGTCAAGGTGGCACGAAATCCGGCCAGTACGCCCAGAATGAAGAATATGTTCAACGCCAGGGCGAAGTCGGCGATGGCCCCGGACATCCCGTAGTAGACGACCATAAATATGACCACCAAAGCCGTGCCGATCGCTGCCGACACTTTCGCCAGATGAACAGAATCCCTTCCCAGGGAAGGGCCGACGGTTCGCTCTTCGATCACGTCAATAGGGGCCGGCAGGGCACCGGCCCTCAGGACGATGGCCAGATCCCTGGCCTCCTCCATGGTAAAGTTGCCCTTGATGATGGAGTCTTTGCTCAGTTTTGACTCGATGACCGGGGCCGAGAAGACCTTTTTGTCGAGAACGATGGCCAGCCGCTCTTTGATGTTCGCTCCGGTCAATCGGGAGAAGATCTTGGCCCCTTCATCGGTCGTACTGAATTGGACGATCGGTCTGTTGGCCACCTCGGGATCCATGCCGCTGCCCAAGGTCGGCCGGGCGTCGGCGATATACTTTCCGGTCAATCCAGGTTCCCTGTTCGTCACATATAGTCTGTAATATTCCCTGTCCCGCACGGTCACCGTCTCGCTCGACCAAAGGAACTGGGCGTCGGGCGGGATCACTCTCTGAATCGCCGAATCGGCCAAAAGCCGCTCCACTTTCAGCCGATTGGTGGCCGCAACCGCGAGGTCACCCCCCAGATTGCCCAGCAGAGATGTGAAGGGTTTTTCGACGAAGATATCCTCTTCGAGCTCGGCCGCTCCCGATTCCGGCTGGGTCTCCTCGAACAGTTCACTGATTATGTCCGTCTCTTTCTCCCCGGTATCGGCCTCTGTCTGGGCCATCTCCCCGGCTGGACCGGGTTCGGCCCCCTCCTGGGTCGTCTCCTTTCCCAGCTTGTCGGCCAGCGACTTCGACAGGGCCCCATCGATCTCCTCCAACAGGGTCTGGACGAGTTCACCTTTCTTTAACAACGTAAATTCCAGAAGGGCCGTGCGGCCGATGAGATTCTTGGCCCTGGCCTCGTCCTTGAGCCCGGGGAGTTGAACGACGATTCGATGGTCGCCCTGCTTCTGGATGACCGGTTCGGCCACCCCAAACTGGTCTACCCGGTTCCTGATAATCTCCAGAGCCCGGTCGGTAGCATCCTCTGCTTCGTCCGGCGAGAGGCCGGTTCTGTCAACCTCAAGGACCAGATGCATGCCACCCTGAAGATCCAACCCCAGTGTTAAAGCTTTCTCCTTGTATCTGTAAAGTCTCACGTACCGCTCGCTCTCGGTCTCGCTCAGCCCATCGACCGTCTTGAGCTGTTCCTCAGTCAGGCTCTCGCGGGGGAGGGTGACCAGCCGGGCCAACTCCCGTTCCTGAGCAGAAAGGCTATACCACCGGTACGTAGGATAGAGATAATAGGCGGCGGCTACAATAGTCACCAAAATGAGAACGACTCTCCAATTGCCTCTTAACATGTCCTCTGTTTCCTCACTTTCAACCGTTCTGTGCGCTTACACCTGAGAATAGGCGAACGTCAAATATAAACCATGCCCGTTCGATTGTCAATCAAAATATCGGGGGGTCTCTGAGGCAAAGGACTTGTCGAATTGACTCAAAAATAAAGTAACCCTGGGAATTTTTAGAGGCTTGAGGATCGG
>JBHIER010000161.1:0-7332 GCA_046760705.1 bacterium | reverse complement strand
CATCGTAACCCTAACCCAAAAACGATTTTGGTTGCGGCTTTGCCGCGCTAAGTGTGTCTGTCTAAGTCTGTGTCCCATTAATTTGGATTATAACTTCCCTAAGATTTCCTTCAGTTCTTTTCTGTCTGAGATGTCGGCAAGTTTTTTTATGATCCTCTTAAGTTCCTCCACCTTTTCGAAGGTAAGTTCCAGCTTCAATCGCCCCCCTTCAAAAAAGGGTGGAGGGGTGAGGGAGAGCTCTGGCGGCAGTTTCAGTTGCTTCAGGTTCGCCCGCAGCTCCCTCTCTGAGGCAACCGTTCTGGGGAACCGTTTCTCTCTGAGCCGCCCTCGGATGCGGCCAGCCTTCTGGGGTCCGGGTATGTTCGGAGCGGCGAGGATGGCCTCCGTCTGCCTATCGACGATCTTTCGGACCGCAATATCGTCCCGACGGCAGATCTCATCGATGAGGGTGAGAAACTCCCTCAGTCTGTTTGTGCCCAGTTTGAGGGGTAAGATCAACTCCAGCAGCTGCCTTTGATCCGCCGGTGAGAATTCCAAAAAACGGACTGCGTTGCCGAGGGCAACACCATTTTCTACAATGTAAGCCTTGACCCCATCGGTCAGCTCCGCAAGTCGGACCACGTTGCCAAGAACCTTCTCGCTGGGCTCTAAACCCAAAAGGGGCATGATGTCGCTCACCAGCTCCGCCTTCTTTATCTCGCCGGTTTCGCCCAATTTCCTCAGGGCCAACGACTTCTCCATAAGATTCAAATTCCGACTGGTGGCTGTCTGGTGGACACTGAGCAGGAGAGCCTTCCAATCGGGGAGTTCGTCTGGCTCGTAAATCACTCCATCGATCCGCTCCATGTTGAGCTCGATGCAACTGCGCACCCGTTGAAACCCGGAGACGATCTGATAACAGTCCGTTGAGCTCACCAGGCGTAGGATAACCGGATGCAGCAGTCCAACCTTTCTGATCGACTCGGTGAGCCTGCTCCGGTCGGTCAAATAGCTCAACTGAAATTGATCGTTTTTAAGGTCAATCTGAGCGATAGATACTTTCTTGATTGTCATCTCAACATGCTCTCATAGCGAAGCTTTTTTAGCCGATATTGCTCGGATGCATCCGTCTTCCCTCTCTTCTCGCTACCCTGAGCGACGATCTCACACCGGCGGACGATGTCCCGCAGAACCAGCTCCTTTTGGTCGTCGGCCAATCGAGGGTTTTTCAGAATCTTTTCCAGGGCGGTTATTCTGAACCGATCCATGCCCCAATATTTTTTCGACAGTTGGTCGGGGTGGCCGCCGCGTTTGATGATGAGGGGTTCCGCAATGAAATGGACCTCCGTCACGAGAGATACCCTGAGCCACAGGTCGTAGTCTTCGCAGGCGGGAAGATGCTCGTCAAAGGGACCAACCTGGTGGAAGAGGCTGCTGTGCATCATCGCCGAAGAGAGACTGATAATGCATAAGGGGACGCACTGTCGAAAGATCCAGCCCGACTGTTTGCGGTGGATCCGCTTCGGATTGACTCGGACGCCATTTCTGATCCAGACCTCATCCGTGTAGCAGATATTGGCCCCAGGGTTTTCTTCGAAGAAGTTGACTTCCTTCTCCAATTTCTGTCTCCTCCACAGGTCGTCTGAATCCAGGAAAGCGACATAGTCCCCTCGGGCCAGGCTCAACCCTCTGTTCCGGGCGCGGCTGACCCCGGCGTGCTCTTGATAGCAGTATGTGAGACGACCCTGAAACGGCTTCAGAACCTCTCTGGTCCCATCTTTCGAGCCGTCGTCGATAACGATGAGCTCAAAGTCCCCGTAACTCTGATCAAGCACAGATCCGATCGCTTCGGTTAAAAACTGAGCCCGGTTGTAGGTCGGAATGATAACGCTGACTCGGGGCATGACCCTCTGAGAGCGGACGATCCTTCCCAGGACAGACCTGGAAGTTCACCCCCTACCGATTGGCCCCAGTAGAAGAGGCGGAAATTGTTTCAATCAATTCGAAGGTGACGAGGGCTGCGTTCTCAGCAGCTTGCTCCAGATTTCCTTTGAAATCGCGGAGCAGGTGCTCGTCAGCTCGATCGGACATCCCTCTGATGGCAATCCAAGGGATGTTATGCAACCCGCACACTCGAGCCACGCCGGCTCCCTCCTGTTCCACGCACTGCCCGTGAAAACGGTTCCACAGCCCCTCCCTTCTCCTTTTGGTCTCTATCACAGGATTGCCGCTGAGGACAATGCCTGTGACAATACTCCCCTCAGGGAGGGTTCCCTTCGGAACCTGGAGGGCACACCTAAAGAGATTGGCATCGGCCGGATAGGCAACTTGCTCCAGCCCCTCACTCTCGGTCACATCGTATTCGATCACACGTTCAGAAATGACCACATCCCCAATCTGACGCTGAGGCGATATCGCCCCAGCCGCTCCGCAATTGATGAGAGCATCGGGACGGAATCGTTCGATCAACAGTTGCGCTCCTGCGGCACCACGCTTTTTTCCGAAACCGCTCTCGATGACTATAACTTCCTCTTTGCCACGCCTAAGGAAGAGACAGAGTCGGCCGTGGACTTTCTCCCTTTCGATCTCTTTCAGTTTTGATCGTAACGGCGTGCTCTCTTTTCCTGAGGCCGAAACGACACCGATCCTCATAGTTAACACAAGTTCTTCTGTTTTATTCGGAAAGGAACGCTCCTTTAAGGGAGCGTTCCTCAGAAGCGAAGCCATCCCTTTATAAAGTCGGGATTGCTTCGTCGCTCATATCGGAGTTTGTCCCGTGCCAAGAGACTGGGCTCTTCGCAATGACGATGGGAAAGCAATCCTACGGGGTCTGCTCTGAGGGTCGATCTCGGAAAACTCCCCTAAAAACCGGCCTATCTTTTTTTGAAGACGATGGCAAACAGCAATAAGATGACGGTCAACGCCCACAAAGGTTGGTATAAAAATCCGAGAACAGACGTGACCATGGCCAGGAGGACACAGATGATCGTGAGGCAGCCCAAAAGTGAACGCTCCCCTCGCCTTGAGGCTACAGGTACTTGCCCCAGATCTGTACCATCTCGAGGTCAAATTCCCCGACAATCTGGGTTTCTCTTCTGCTCCTGTTTGGGTTCTCCTCGTTGATCCACTTGTAGAACCGCATCCGGCCCATGACGGTGGCCTCACGGGCCGCACCCAGATAGAGCTTCTGAAGCTCATTCTGCGGAATAAGCTTCATGCGGCCCTTTTTGACTGGCATGTAAAAGTCGTCATCCTCGAAGAGGACAACTCCGCTCAATTGCACATCCTTCTTCCTTCTCCCCTCTTCGAAAAATTTCCTGATCTTGTCAACCTTGTTATACTCGATCGTCATCGGATCGACCGTATTCTCTGAGTATTTATTGATGTCCGCCGAGTCCGGTTGGACAAATGTGACTAAACTGTCACCTTCGCCGACGAACTGCATCTCTTTCGGATACCAAGTGCCTTTGGCACCATCGGTGGGCCCGACCACTAAGATGGTGTCGGTTTCAATCTTGAGCAGAGCGAACCTCTTTGTTTCGGTGATGATGGAGTCGATGGGGAAGTTTACGGTGAATCTGTTCGTGACCGGATGAAGCCAGGCGCTCAGGCCCGAAACATTCACATATTGCCGATACCAATCGCCTCTCAACTGCTCGACGCTGACACTGGTGTAAGTCTCCATGTTCCGCTGGTGGGTGGCCAGACCGGCATAGCCCACCCCCACGATGATGGCCAGCAGAACGGGGAGAAGGTATTCCCACAACCATAAACTTGTGTCTCTCTTCTTCTTTCCACCGATCTGCACGGTTGTAGCTGTGGCCACTTTTCCGAAGTCGGCCTCCTCAACCTCCTCGTGAAATTCCAGCGGGAACGCCAGGGCCCTCACAATGCCGTAGCCTCCGACGTTCTTTCCCACTCCGGCATCGGTTATGAGCCGATCCAGAGCAGCTTTTTCGGCCTCGTTCTCAGTGTCCAGAGTGATCATGGCGGTGTGACGGTCCCCATCGATTTTGAATTCGACGCCCAAGCTCTCAAGATACGCTCTGGCCGCATCTTCGCATCCGGTGATGTCCATAGTCAGTCTGTGCCTCGTCTTTTCGGTCTTCCGGTCGATCAGGGTGGGCACATTCCGTTCGATTCCCTCCATTTTGATCCTCCCAACGCTCAATGACTTTTTAGTCAGCTCCGTGTTAGACTCTTCCATCCGACTCAATTTTGAGCGTCTCAAAATACTCAAATTTGGATAAGCTGTCAAGTCAAAATTTCACTCGGGGGGCCTTTTCTGCCAATCCTTCCCGATCGGTGCTGGGAGGACCTCAGGATCAGGGCTCGGAACAAAGCCCACCCCTGTGAGTTATTGTGTATGGTAGGTTTTCTATCGACCCGTATGGGGGAGCATTGATGGGGGTTTTTTTGAGAGAACTCGTGGCTTTTTTCCGGATGTTCCCAGTCTTTATCCTCCTTTCTCTTTCGGCGTGCGTGGAAACGTCCGATGATATGGGCCGTTACATCGAACCACTCTCCGTTCCTGAAAAGACGGACCAGCTCCTCTTGGTGACCGCACCGTCCTGGGACGATTCCGAAGCTACCCTAAGGCTCTACTCCCGAACGGAGGTTGGCTGGAAGATGGAGGGTGACGAAATACCCGTCGTCCTCGGCAGAAATGGCCTCGCCTGGGGAGTCGGCCTGCATGCCTTCGGTCTGCCCGGTCGGCATAAAATCGAAGGGGATGGGAGAACACCGGCGGGAATATTTGAGTTGGGGACGGTCTTCGGCTATGAACCGCAACGGCCCTCAGGGAGCTCCTTTCCCTATCGCCAAGCGACCGAAGACGACTATTTCATCGACGACATCGGCTCAGCGGACTACAATCGGTGGGTCTCGTTGGCTGACTCGACCGAAAAGAATCCTCACCACTTCTGGAAAACCTTCGAGAGAATGAGGCGGGATGATCGCCTCTACGAGCTGGGTATTGTTGTGAAGCACAACATGAATCCGACCCTCAAAGGGATGGGAAGCGCCATCTTCCTCCACGTCTGGCGTGGACCTGGCCAACCGACGGCCGGATGCACCGCCATGTCCAAAAAGCATCTCCTCACAGTGATCCGCCGGCTCGACCCACGGAAGAGGCCTCTCTTAGTGCAGCTTCCCGAGGACGAACTGAAACGAGGCCGCATCAGGGTCCTGTCATTACCGATATAGGGGTTCTCCAGACTCGGTGAAGCTCTGATTTTTTGCTTGACGTTCACCCACTTTTTGGTTATTTTGCGTTGGAGAAAGTGAGAAAATTCCAAATTTGAAAGGGGATGAGCAATCTTGTTCCTCCTCTCTCTCAGAAGAATATACCCAAACCAAAAGATTACTCTGCATATATCTCTGCATATATCTTTTAAGAGCCCCGTGCTTGCCCAGGGTGAAGTATTGGGGATTCTTGTGTCTATTGAAGGAGAGTTGGTCAAGAGGATCGGTCGCAATCATGAAGCCAAAAGTAAGGCAGGCTATATCTCAACCGAGAGCCAGCACTGCTCTTGAGGACAGCAATGTGACATTGATTGGTCGCTGGGCATGGGGGCCGTGCCTTGCCGTAGCGGTTCAAGATAGCTGCGTCTACATGGGCAACGGTGACCTTTTTCAGGTGATGGATGTCTCCGATCCCTTTGATCCACGAATTGTTGGAGAGATACTGACACCGGGTACAGTCTGCGACATTGATGTTTGCGGGCAGTATGCCTACGTGGTCATGGGATATGGATTGCAGATCATTGATATCTCCGACCCCTGCCACCCCACAGAAATAGGGGGGATAGATATCCCTGGGGGTGCCATAATCATTGAAATAACTGGAGGTTACGCCTATGTCGGTAATGAAATACCAGGGGCGGTATACATCATTGATATCTCCTCACCCCCCGAGCCAGTGGTGGTGGATTGGATGCTGGCCCCTGGAGAATTTGTAACTGGGCTCGCCGTGGCAGGGGATACTTTATGTGTTGCCGCTTGGGATGGATATGAAATCGGGTTTTTTGATGTGTCTGATCCGGAAAATCCCCAACGTTTGGGAGTCAATTACGCCTGGCCTGTGAGTCTGGTTTATACGGGCGGCTACCTTTTTGTAGGATCCACCGGGGATCCTGAGTTTCGTATTCTGGACATCTCCAGGCCGTTTTGGGACATGGAGGTGGGCAGCCTCGATCTGGTGAATGTGCCCTATGGGATTGCGGTAACGGATAACTTCTTCTCAGTGGCTGTTTCACAGGATTTAGCCTACACAACTGGTCTTGGCCTGTGGGTTGTTGATATCTCCTCGCCCGACAGTCTGAAGGAAGTTTCTTTCTCCCCAGCAGGGGACATTGCTTGTGAGGTTGAACTGTCGGAAAGCTATGCCTACCTGGCTGACGGTTATGCGGGTTTATGGATTATTGACATCTCCGATCCGACAAATCCGAAAGAGGCGGGCAACTGTTATACCTACGGGTCTGCCATTGATGTTGTTGTGGCTGGCGACTATGCCTATGTGGTCAATTTCCCTCATTCACCTCAGGACACCACAGGTTTGTGGATAATAGATGTCTCTGATCCTGCCAATCCAATAGCGGTGAGCCGCTTCAGGGGGATTGTTCATTATGCCACCCCCATAATACTCAATTCCCTATCTGTCTCTGGCAACTATGTCTTTGTAACCCAGGGCGATTCAGGTATGAACATCATCGATGTCTCAGATCTGATAAACCCTTATGAGGTGGGATTCTTCCCGTCAAAGGGTTTGGTGCGAGACGTTGACGTTTCAGACGGCTACGCTTACCTGGCCGACGATGGCTTGCGTGTAGTGGATATATCTGATCCTGTTCATCCGAAAGAGGTAGATAATCTCTCAGGCAGATATCCATTCGCAGTCAATATTGTGAATGATTTAGCCTATCTTGGTGCAGACGCCGGCCTATTGATAGTTGATGTGTCTGACCCGGTTAATCTCCAAGAATTGGGTCATGTTCATACACCCGGCGGAAGGTCGTCCGTAGACATCTCTGTTTCAGGACCCTATGCCTATATGGCCTATGGGCATTATTCAGTTATAGTCGATACGTCCTCACCGTCAAATCCGAGGGTTGTTGGCTGGGTCGAGTCATCGGATGGTTGTCTGGGAGTTGCTTCCGATCAGAATTACATCTATCTAGCCAACAGCACAGGGGGGCTTAGCATTTACAAAAATGACTGGCTGATGGGAGAGAAGGGCGATGTCAACAAGGACGGGCGCGTTGATGTGACTGATGTGGTCAGGGTCGTAAACATCATTCTGGAGCTGCCTCCCGAACCAACTGCATACGAACTGTGGGCAGCGGACTATGACCA
>JBHIER010000160.1:0-7351 GCA_046760705.1 bacterium | reverse complement strand
GTTTCGGCGTCCCAGCGAGGAGTTGGAAACAAAGTTTGTCTCTGAGGCGATGAGTTCTGGGTTTGCTGGCTTGAAGGGACACCGGTCGGTCGGGGGGGTTCGAGTGTCCATGTACAACGCCATGTCGTTAGAAGGTATCAAAGCCTTGACGGATTTCATGGTCGAATTTGTCAGGAAGAATGGTTGATAGGAAAAGAAGCCTCAGCTCCGTCACCATGTACCGTAACCGATACGGGCCCTGTTAGAAATGTCCATTTCAATAAGGTGGAGCCCTTCAGAAGATCCCTTTCTAACAGGGCGGGCTTCGTGACCGTCACCGTCACCCTCACCCCGGGCTTCTCCTGGCAATGGCAATGGCGGCACATGAAAAAAGCTGGCTAAAAAAGCAAACTTTTACGATGTAATAATATAGAAAACTCTGGGGAATATCCTTTGGGAGTTGTGGTTATCGTTTGATCTTCGTGGATAAACAAGTGAATGAATATTCTCAAAAGATGCCGGGGTGAAAGCATCGGTCAAAAGATCATGACCCATGGGGATGTGAATCTTTACCTTTTGAATGGTTGGAGTATATCAAAAGCAGAGGAGCAAATGGCTAAAACAAAGCATATTTACACTACGGGGTTTGTGCATAATTCGGGTTCAAATCTGCTGTAATTTCCGCCGGTAACTCTCTATAAATCGTAGTAGAGGTCGTATTCGTAGGGGTGAGGCCGTTTCTGAAGCGGGGCAATTTCCAGCGTCTCCTTTACCTTAATCCAGGCTTTGATCAACTCCTGCGGAAAGACAGCCTCCTTAGTTAAGAAATCATGGTCCTTTTCGAGGGCAACTAAAGCCTCTTGAAATGTGCTGGGCGCTTTGGGCAATTCATGTTTATCAATCACGTCCTGCACATTGAAATTTTCCTCAAAGGGTCCAAACCCTGCCTCGGTGGGATCGATCCCCTTCTCGATCCCGTCTAATCCCGCCATGAGCATGGCTACCAGAGAGAGGTAAGGATTGCCGGTGGCATCGGGCATGCGGAACTCAACCCGGGCCTCTTTTTCATTGATGGCGTAAGCCGGAATCCGGATGGCGGCAGTCCGGTTGGCTACTGAGAAAAAGATATAGTTCGGCGCGGCCCGATAACCACCCAGGCGCCGGTAGGAATTGGTGCTGCCATTCGTCAGAGAAATAACCGCCTGCACATGGGCGAGGATGCCGCCAATGTATGCCAGGCCGTTTTTGTTCAGCCCGCCGTAACCTTTAGGGTCGTAAAAAAGAGACTTCCTCCCATCAGTAATGTACTGGTGGTAATGCAGGCCGTTGGTCGATTCGGAAAAGAGAGGCATGGGCATAAAGGTCGCGGTTTTGCCAAATTTTACGGCTGCATTCTTGATGATGTATTTCAGCTTGAAAATATTATCTCCGGTCTGAACGAGAGGAGTAAAATATGTCTCGATCTCCATCTGGCCCGGGGACCCGGACTCGTGGTGGTGGTATTTGACCGGAATCCCGACTTCTTCCAAATATTGAACGATGCGGCTGCGCAGATTGCAGAACTGGTCGCGGGGCTGGTCGGCCTGAGATCCCTTGGTATAAGGCAGGTTGTAGCCCTTGCTTCTTTCTTGCCCGGCGTTCCAGTAAGATTCCGAAGAGTTAACCCCGTAATGGGCTCCCTGGACCTCTGTGCCGTATCGGACTTCATCGAAGAGATAGAATTCGATCTCTGGACCCCAGAGGCTGAAGCCGCCGAGATTGGTCTTGGCCAGATATTTTTCCGCTTTTTTGGCCACATAGCGGGGGTCAAGCTCAAAAGGAGTGCCGTCATTGTTGTGGATGTCGCAGATAAAGCAGAGAGTGGGCAACTCAGCAAAGGGATCAAGAAAGCCGGTGGCTGGGTCCGGCTTAATAATCATGTCACCGCATTCCATGGTCTTAAAACCGGGATACGAGGTGAGGCTGGTCCCTGTCCCCTCGAGGAAAATTTTTTCGTCGTCGTGCCCACTTTTGTAGACCATGTGGCGCCAGCGGCCGATCAGGTCGGCTGTTTTTAGATCAAGCATTACAATCTTTCTATCTCTAATATATCGTAATGCTTCATCGGTATCCTTAAACATCCTTTCCTCCTCTTTTGTTAACTCAAGTAAGCGAAGACAACATTCTTGATCATTTCTGAACACGCGATGAAATCTGCCACGGAAATGTATTCGTCCACCAAGTGCATTTGATCACGGTTGCCTACGCCCGTGCAGAAAGAGGGAATATTGCCCACCGTTTTAAAGATAGAGGCGTCGATGCGGCCACCGGCAAACCTGTTTACAGTGGTGTAGTTGAGCCGCTGAGCCTGCTGGCGGATAATGTCCACCAGTTTATCTTTAGGGTCTTCAATATAACCTGGGGCGCTGTATGTATTTTCCATCTCGAAATTTTCACCGCAAACTTCCTGACACACAAGCTCCACCTGCTTAACAATTTTAGCGTCTTCCGGGGCGGTGCGGCAGTGAATCATTGTCTCGCACTTGTCAGGCACTCGGAAAATATCGGCTCCACCACTGATGCGAATGGGCATGCAGATGGTTTCAATCTCCTCTCCAGAAACCACAACTTTGTGGAAGTCAAGATCTTCCATTCTGGTCAATAGCTGAACGGCTTTAGAAATGGCGTTTACGCCTCGCTCGGGGTAGCCAGTGTGGGAGGCTTTCCCTTTGATGCGAACCAGGATATTTTCAATCCCGCGACAGCCGTAAATAACGTTCACCCTTTTCTCATCGACCTCCGTCTGCGGCTCCAGCACCAAGGCTTTCTCAGCCTTTAGCCACTGTGAGAGAAGGTAACTCCCTTTTGCCTCGAGTTCGGCTCCGAACTCCTCTCCTGTCGTAAAGGTAAAAATGAGGCGGCCATTGATTTGGGCATTTCCAGCGAGGCGAGCGACCTCCAGCATAGCAGCGATATTGCCTTTGTCGTCGCTCGCCCCTCGGCCGAAAATTTTCCCCTCTTCCATAAGAGCCCCAAAAGGGTCGTGCTGCCACTGGCTGCCCACATCAACGGTGTCCAGATGGGCATTGAGGAGGAGCGACTTTGAGCCATCACCCACTTCAAAGAAGACATTGTTCTCTTTAACTTGAGGCTGGTAGCCCATTTTGGAGAGTTCCTGGCTGACATAGCCAGCAATGGCTTCTTCGTCGCCGGTGACGCTGGGAACGCGAATAAGCTCTCGAAGCCAGTGGATGAGTCTATTTCTGTTCACTTCCACGGGTATCACCCCCCTCAGCGATTCGCAATAAAGTTCTTGATATGTTCAACTGCCAATTCCACCCGGTCGGTAGGAGTAAAACCGTAGCAGAAGCGGAGGTAACACACTTCTGAACTCGTCGGGGCCGGAGTGTAAACTTCGTAGCCGTTATTGGTTGAACGGACGCGGAATTCAAAAACGGTTCCGGAAATGGCGCTGACATGTCCCTGGTCAACCAGGTCAAGGGTAAATCTGTCGACATCGCCGTACTCCTTCACCAGCTCAACAGGCAGAGGAATGAGAGCGTAGATGGCGCCACCAGGATGTTTCATCTCCCAGCCCAGTTTTTCTTTTACCTTGTTCACCAGGATATTTCTCCTGGTTTCCATTTCAGTGAGAAGTTCTCTCTTGTAAGTCCCTATCTCATCCGGAGCCGTTTCAAATTTAGTGAAGTGGGCGGTTAAGGCTCGCTGGGGAGTGACGGAAGGGCAGCCGCTGTGGGAACGGTTGTAGAAGTAGACATAGCGGGTCACCCTCGGGTCAGGACAGGAGATATACCCCAGACGTTCACCAGGAATCTGTAAGGTCTTTGAATAGGTGCCGCAAACCACCGTTTTGCGAAGAATGTCGGGCGAAAAGGGCTGGGTTTCTTTTCCGTCGAAGACCAACCCATGGTAGGCCACATCCAGGATCAAAGGGACATTAAGCTCCTGGAGAATTGTTTCCAGCTTAGCCTGTTCGGCCGGATCGGTGATGACGGCGCCGTCAGGGTTGTTAATCATGGTGAAAAGGAAAGAAGCGATTTTGTCTTTAACCGGATGGCAGAGCTTGAGAACAGAATCTGGATTAGCCACCTGTCCCTGCTCGTCAATCAATGGCACCGGCCAGATCATGCCGCCGTGCATATCCACAATCAGGTTGTGGTTTTGCCAGGTTCTCTGATTGACGACGACCAGTTTTTGCTGGGCAGTGAAGAAGATTGAGAGAGCAGCCCCCAGGGCGCCAGTGCCGCCGTGGGTGACGGCCACGTACTTCTGTATGTTCTCTTCTTCATATTTTTCGACATCAATGCCCTGCTTCTTGGCCTCATCCCGAAGCTGCTTCAGAATCACAGCCCGGAGGTCAGCAGGTATGGAGTGCTTGAAAATAAGCTTCTTAAGCCTGTTGTCGCCATCGGGTACCGTGTAGCCAATTCTTCCTTCGGTTGAAACTGTCGCGGCTGATTTCTCCAGACTCTCCTTATAGCCGGGCGGGAAGAGCCCGGGCACACAGACTTCGCCGATGTCGGCCCGGACAAAATCTGGGTCTTGTCCTGACAAAACCCTCGCCTTCCCTGCTACCAGGGTAATGGTAGACTTCTTGGATAAGGTTTTAACCGCCGCTTCTGGCAATCGAATTTCTTCTGTCATGAAACTCCTCCTTTTTGGTTGCGTCAGCCCAATCGAGGTGACGACGGTGAGATTCTTTCGAACGGTGAAAAACTTCAGCGCTCTCCGGGCGACATATAGACAACTGTACCTGTGGTCGTGCCGGTCCTGGTGAGCTTCGTTCGCCCAGCCAATTTGACTAGGCCAAAATCCGTGATCTTCGCCTGAGCCTCAGTCGTCACTATGGTATTGGCAATCAAATTTTTGTTTTTTTGGCAAGAAATTAAAGCAAATCAGAATATCAGTCCCGATACTCTGATCGTCTGACCCGCTCACTTTACAAAGCATATCAGCACATCAGCAGACCAGTAGGCAGGATATCAGATTATCAGCATATCAGTTCCTATGCACCCAGAGAGCGATCGGGGTGTCCTGATATTCTGATCTACTGGTACCCTTCCCACTGATACTCTGCTCGTCTCATCCGCTCACCTGATATTCTTCCCACTGATACCCTGATCATCTGATATACTTATTCTCAAAGTGCGATTGCGGCTTTGCCCCGCTAGGATATTGGTGCTTTTAATGTCCCGATGAACGATCCCTTTCTCGTATACCTCCTGCAGACACTCTGCACCCTGCATGGCGATATCGATGGTTTCATCAATGGGTAGGGGACCGATTCGACCTTGTCTTTCAGACTTTGGCTCGTGAATTTCATAGACGCCGTTAATGTTCAAGAGTTCCAATGTCGCCGAAGCCTGTGCCTCGTGAATAAAGCGTGTCTTTACTTCCTCACTGCCCAGGGCTTGCGGCGGGAGAAATTTCAGAGCAACAGTGCGTTTTACCCCGTGAGATATGATTTGATCAATCCTTCCGAATAGTTTGGCTTTATTTGCTTTCATGTTATGTGTAAAAAGAAATTTTCAGTCCTTTATCTCACGAGGTGAAGATCACACCCATGCTGCCTTCGGCGAGTCTTTTCAGGATTTTGTAGTGGGAAATGGTTTTGCCGATCATTGCAAACTACTCCATCCAGTTTCAAGCCACTTATCGACAATACGGAAGTTGTGCGATAACACCAGGCAGGGATGGAATCGAGTCTTTCCTCGATGTCCTCCCACACCACGCCCCACGCGTCCGTCCATCGCCCTTTCTGGTATTGACGAGACAAAGTTAGCTTCCTGAAATCCCTTGGACGATAATGTGAATTATACTGATAGTCATATTTTCTAAGAAGGTTAGCTTTTGGGCTAAAATCCCTCCCAATGGATCACCTCCTCTAAGGACCGCTTTGCCTTTGGTGGCGCATCGTAAGCTGGATACCCCAAGGAGATCAGACTCACCAGCTTATAGGAAAGCGGCATCTTGAAGAGTTGGCTAATCTTGCCGCAGTAGGGCTTTTTGTCACCAGCGACTCAGCAGGTACCCACGCCAAGAGCGGTAGCAGCAATGAGCATATTCTCGGTGGCGGCGCTCCCGTCCTCCAAATAGTACTTTGTGTCCCTTGCGTAGACGGCAATGCAGACAGGTGCCTGAGCAATGAATTTGCCGAAATCTGTAATGTCCGCAATTCCTTTTTCTAATTGCCTCATCGGTGACGACAATGAACTCCCAGGGCTGCACGTTATTGCCGCTGGGAACTCGCCGTCCCGCACCGACGATCTGCTCGATAATCTCTTTGGCTACCAGTTTACTGGAATAACTTCTCACGCTCCTTCGCTTACCAATAACCTCCAATGCTTCCATTGTTCCCTGCTTACTTAGCTCTTTGCTCTCCGCTCTTCCCTTTTCAACCGAGTCAAGGAAGGTTTTTGGGAAGATTTGTCCTTTGGTTTATCTCCTCGCACTACATAAAGAAAATGTAAACCATCAATGATCTTAATCCCCCGATACGTTCTACCCAATAAATTAAAGTGAGGATCGTAGGTGACCAAATGAGTTGCATTTCCCTTCACCGCGCAGGCGACTACCACGTCATCATCCGGATCAGCGATGACAACTGGTATAATATCAGTAGAATCGATATCAATGGACTGAGCCCATCGATCTACCGCATTGATAAATTCAGCGATTCGGGCTGTGCTGAGGCTTTTTTCAACTAATTTTTCTGCAACTTCTTCTCGGATTTGTCTACACCACACCAGTTGGAATTTTCGTTTCTTTAACATTTTAATGAGCTCACGAGTAGGACTTTGGGGGTTTTTGGTGAGTGCGGCGGCAATATAGATATTTGCGTCAAAAACAGCCCTTAACACTTTTTTAGCTGCCAATGGCGGCCTCCTCATCCCGTTCAATGGCTACCCCCTTCTCAATGGCCTCCTGTCTGAGATCCTCAAGCACTTGCAAAAGACGATCTATGTACTGTTCATCGGTCCAGTTGGCACGTTCCGTCTTTAGCTTTTCAGCCTCTCGAAGGACCTCTTCAAGCTTCTCTCTTTTGTAGTTAAGGAGATGAACGAGTCGGTGCACTCGTGGCAGCATCTCCTTAGGCATCCCCTCGATTTCCTTTATGATTTCCTGTTTATAATCCATAACTTACTCCTCATTTTAAATGCAGAATGGTAAAATCTTTTCCTTAGAGCTAAGAGAAAACCCATCAACAAAAACTCTCCGCTCTAGGCTTATAATCACTTTTTAGTTTTAGTCGGGTCTCGTGCGCCTCCTGCAAACCTTCCGCAACCTGCATGGCAATGTCCAGAGCTTGTTCCAACTTCAGTGGTCCTGACTCGATCTTGTCCTTCAAACTCTGCCCGTCAATAATAATTTA
>JBHIER010000159.1:0-7385 GCA_046760705.1 bacterium | reverse complement strand
TGGCTATAGTCCAGATCATTTATGCCTCCTTTTTATTTGCTGCTGGGCCATTCATTACTCTCCTGGGGTAGCAAAAGTTGGTTCAATACCTGCGAACAGTCATGAGCTCGCGATCAACACAATTTCAGCTCACCCCTACCTCCATGTACTCAAGATACAGCTTCTCCAGATTTTCGTACTCCAACTCTTCTTTAGTCTTGGTCATCACCAGGCGACCTTCCTTCATGATGCCCACCCTATCGGCGATCTTTTTGGCTCGGAAGATGTCGTGTGTGCACATGAAGATGGCCTTGCCCCCATCTCTGATCCCCCGCAGGGTCTCCAGGAAATCGGCCGCTCCTTTGGGATCAAGCCCTGCCGTAGGCTCATCCAGCAGCACCACCGGAGCATCCTTCATGATGACAATGGCGATGCCCAACCGCTGCCTCATCCCCTGGGAGAAGTTTTTGAGCCGCATCTCGAAGGCCCGCTCTGGTAAACCCACCCGGCGCATGACCGAATAGTATTCGTCTCTGGAGACGTTCTTCTTTCCACCCAGCTTAGTAAAAAAGTCCAGGTTCTGACGGGCGGTGAAGTTGCCGTACAACATCACGTTCTCCGAAAGGTAGCTCACGTACTTCTTGGCCTCTAACGGGTCTTTGGTCACATCGATGCCATTGATCATGGCCGTGCCGTGGGTGGGGTCGATGAAGTTGAGAATAAGGTTGATGGCTGTAGTTTTGCCCGCCCCGTTAGCCCCCAGAAGGCAGAAGATCTCACCTTCGCTGACCTCTAAATTGAGGTGATCCAGGGCCAGCACCCCATCCTCGTAACGCTTGGTTAAATCGATGGTCTGTAACATCTTTAGTCTCCTTTTCGAGTCTTAGTCTTCTTTTGCTGCTAAGCGCTCTCTGCCTTTTTGATTAGACGCGGTCGCCAAGGCTCGACGGACGAGATGCAACAATTTATTGTTGTCGAAAGGCTTGGTGAGGTAATCGTAGGCACCCTTTTCCATCGCATCATTAGAGATTTCATTGCTTCCGTAAGCTGTCATCATAATGGTTTTCGAGGTCGGAAGGATTCTGCCGATGGCTGACATAGTCTCAATTCCGTTCATCCGTGGCATAACTATATCCATCAAAATCACATCTGGTCTAAAACATCTGGCTATCTCCAGGGCCTTCTCCCCACTTTCAGCCTCAGCTACACTGTATCCCTCGTCCTTCAGCAACCGCGTCAGGATAGTTCTGATCTTGGGCTCATCATCGACTATCAGCACTTTGTTCATCTTCTTTCTCCCAGAATTGAGTAATGTCTTTCCTCTTTCGTCTCCCGTCTTTCTTAAGCACGAAGTGCTTAAGTTCTATCTCCGGCTCAACCTGATACCGAAGATCACAATCGCTAATACCAATCCAATCAGAAATACAATCAAAATGGCACTACTCAGAATGTTTGTTCGGGCACTGACGTGGATTCTGACCACTTTGTCCTCGGACTCCACCCGTCTGTTCTCAGCCATGCACTCTGTCTTTATCTTGGCCTCGTAATCGCCAACCCCGAGATCCAGGGCCGGAATGAAAGTTATATTGACTGTGTGCTCCTTCTCCGGGGGGAGGAATTGGATCAGGTCCGGCACCACCGTAGACTGCCAGTTGAGGGGATTGTCGGTACTAATGCGGATGTTGTCCAGCCTCCGGGTTCCATTGTTGCGCACGGTCACATCCATGCTCACCCTCTCCCCAGGCTTAATCTCGTGATACAGATTGACCGCTCTGACCTCGATTCTGCCTACGCCCCGGGGGATGAGTTCCAATTTTGCCTTTCCACTTTTGATTGACCCCACCTGCTCAGGGCTCAATTGGCCTTCGCCCATCTCCCTCAGTTTGGCCTCCGCCTCCCGATCAAGAACAAGAGCGTAAAAATCTATAGGTTCGTCCATAACAATCTCCTCGCTGGTTCTGTCGGGCAGATAAAGGACCAGGGAGAGAGTCTTGGTTGTTACACCTTCGGGGAATTTCACCTGAGACAATCTCGCTCCCGTCTCCGGATCGATGAAATCGTAGGTGATCTGTCGGGGTAGATTGAGCACTTCCAGTTTGAAGGCTGTGTTCTCGGAGGTGTATCTTTCCAAGATGAGATCGAAAGTGGCTTTGCCACCCAGATCGGCCTGCTGAGAGAATTGGATGGAATTGACCGCCACGATGTTCATGCTGGCGTCCTTCTGCAGGTATATTTGCTTCTCATCCACCTTATCGGCGTAGTTTATGGACACAACGACTTCGTCTACATCCTGAAGCAGGAGGAAATCGATCGTCTTTCTCTCTCCGAACTTAAGAATGGGGATCTTGACTTCGTAGGGTTGTCCAATAATTGTGAACTCATTTTTAATGGAGACATAGATATTGGTCAACTCATCGGGACGGAGCTTTTCGGCGTAAGATTGCTCCCCCAGAGTCTTCAGTTTCTCTAAGTCGAAAGAGCCGCCGGCGGTGTTGAGAAGGGTGAGTTTCACCCTCTTTTTGCCCTCTGGAGTCTGGTATTTAACCGCTTTTTCAATGGTGATATGTGGCTTATCAAAGATGACATTGAGCATGGCCTGCTGATAGGCCACCTCGGCGTGCTGATAGGTCAGCTTTGCCTTCTCGTACTCTTCTTCTGAGGTAAGCCCCTTTTGGTAAAGTTCTTTGGCCCTCTCATAATTGGATCTGGTCTCCTGCAGATAGAGCTCGGCCTTTTTCAGAGCCAGGAACTTGAACCTCTCATCGTTTGGGTTGTAATATTGAGGGCGCAGGCCCTGAGCCTCAATCGACAAGATTTGGGCGAAAGAGACCGTAAACACCAGAACTGTGGCCCAGGCCCATCTGCGGCTAAGATTTGCTCTCATCATCGGGACACTCCTTGTACAAGTTACAATATCTGGGCGCTGCTCAATAAGCGCAAATTCTGTGCCAATCTGTCATTTTTTGCTTTAAGAAATTTTAGCATCTTGTCAGCTAAGGGGTTACATTGATGAACTGTCCTTCATATGGTATTTGGGGAGGGACAAAAGGTAGGAATTTGGGTAATGGATTACACACCGGTGTTACCCCGGTTACCCAAATACCAGATCATTTTTAAAATTTGTTCTTGATTTTTCGAGGAAAATACAGTATACTCTTAACTCCGATGAAGCTCAAACAGAAAAAAGCTGAACATCCGTATGTTGTCCGAGGCATCCATTGTCAGATGGAGATTTAAGAAGGAGAAAAAGCAAAATGAATGAACGTATTTTTACCAATGTTGATATTCGCAAACTCGGGGACGAAGGTGAGCGCATCTATCGAGAAAAGTTGAAACCCTTGCTTGAGCCAGAGCACAAAGGAAAAATTGTGGCCATAGAAATAGAATCTGGCGATTACTTTCTCGGCGATTCGGTGGTAGAAGCTGGACAAAGAGCGAGAGAGAAATGTCCTGACAAGCTTTTCCACTTTATGAGAGTTGGCTTTCGTGCTCTTCATAAAAGAAGATAAGGTAGCTGGCAATGAAGGGTTATGTAGATGAATATCTACAACCGAGAATCAAGTTAACAGCAAGAGGACTTAGACAAGAAGCAGAGGTGCCTATAAAGGCCTAATCATAAAAGCAACCACTGCTGGAGAATTCGATTTTAAAGTTTCAAAGATCCCTTCCTAATCCCCTAAGGCCTGGGTGATTAGCGGGTGCAACTCATCTGTGATGTGTTCACTTGCACCTGACCTTTGGTATCGAATTCGTCCCTTTTTGTCTATCACCACATGAACGGGGTATCCCCAAACTTTATAGAGGGAAACAACCTTCTTTCCTGAGTGGAGAATCCGATAGGAGAAAGGATGTTTCTTTAAAAACCTCTCCAGATG
Source organism: bacterium (assembly GCA_046760705.1). Lineage (GTDB taxonomy): Bacteria > JBHIER01 > JBHIER01. Next base: position 3,531 of record JBHIER010000159.1, on the reverse strand, counting down.
TCCCCTACCCTGAAAAGATATGGCCAGAAAGGTCACCTCTTTCCCCTCGAACTCTTCGACCAGTTTATTGAGAGCAGGAATTTCGACCTTACAGGGAGCACAGCCTGTGTGCCAGAAGTTTAAAACCACCACCTTCCCTCTCATGTCTGAAAGTTTAACTTTCCTCCCCTCTATGTCCTCAAGCTCAAAATCCGGCGCCTCCGGGTACTTCTCTTCCTCCTTGGCAGTGAGCTCAGCAAGCCTTTCTTTCAGATAGTCTTCAAAACCTTCATCAGGACCGTATCTTTTCTCATAGAAGTGCAAAAGTTTCTCCTGAGCTTTTTCGCTTCCCTTCGATAGGGCTAAAAAATAGTTGTTCTCAACCTTACCGCTAAAACCTAAATCATCCCAAAGAGAAGCCTTGAACTCATAGAGTCCTGGATCTTCCCACCTTTCTGGAATAATGTCTATGGCCGCGCATATATCAGCCAGGGCTCCGGCAAAATCATTCTTCTTCTGCCTTATCTTGCCCCTGATTTCATAGAAAGTCGAAAGCTGCGGATCCGATATCTGCCCTGACACATCCTCGTAAAGCCTCACCATACCTTTAAGGGCCAGATTGATGGCTTCGGTGATCAAATTCTCAGCTTCTTCCAAATTTTTCCCTCTCCACTCATAAGTTTTAGCCAGAACATAATAGGGATAAGGGTGGTCGGGTTGGTCCTCCATCCATCTTTTAGCCACTTCTTCTATCATTTCAACATCGGCTGAAGAGTCAGAGGCTACTTGTCTAAGGTTTTCTCTGGCAACTTTGGTGTCCGGAAATCTCCTCATCAAATCCAGTTTCAACAGTTTTACCTCTTCCGGCCCTTCACCTTTAATCCCTTGGGAATAGGTTTGATACTCGTAGCTTGAAAAGGCGTAGCGAAGGATCGGATGGTGAGGATATTTGGTGCAGAGCTTTGTCAAGAAGGAACGGCCTTCCCTCTCCTCCCCTAAAAGAAGGTGGCCATAAGAGAAAATATACAGTAGCTGCGGGGTCAAATCCTCTATCGCCTTTAAACTATCCAGGTGCTGCTTGACAGTTTTCAGGGCCTCCTCACCTTTATCGTAGCTCTCGTACATCCATTTATCTCTATATGCTAAGTAATTGTCCGGATAAAGCTCAAGTTCTTTATCCCAATCTCCGGAGTGAAGTTGAGCACCCCGCACTGGCTGATCCCTCTCATCGTAGACCATCACCCGAGGCCGCGCCTTAGAGTCCCATTTCTCTTTGGTAATAAAGAAAAGATGGAAGCAGGTGGCATCTTTAGGGACGATAAGATTCGTTTTAAAAAGATCACCCTCTTTCTCCATCTTAGTCCACAGTTGGTCGGAGCTGTCGAGATGGTAGAGAAAGTAGACCATGAAAATTTCGTCTTCATGGTGCAGCAAGGCACTGTCAGACTCAGCATGGTATGTTATGGTTAAAGTGTCACCCCACCGAGGCTTTTCAGGGTTCAGCCTGACCACCTCCTCTGCCCACGAGCCAGCTACTACGGCAAACGACAAACCCAATACCAATACCGATGTCATCCGCCTTAACATTTCGAGCCCCCTTTTGCGCTGACGGAAGGCAAATTTAAAATCGGCACCCTGAGCAGAAGTAGAGTCTATCCCCTCTTAAGGACGGCCATTTCCGGATATAAGACTGCGTAATTTCTTTTCCCCGCTGTTGGGGAAATCACAAAGACTTCCAAAGTCTCCACAGACTTCGGAAGTCTGAATGTACACCTCGACCTGGACGTTCAAAACCGTACCCGAAAATCTTTGTACTTCCCCGTGTGCTCTTCCCATTGCACGTCGAGGGCTGTCACCTTGGCCGAAGGGGGACCGATCTGAACCTCTCTGATGAATTCTACCACCAAGCCTTTGTCCCCCTCCACTTCGATCTCCACATTTCCGTCAGGCGTGTTACGCACCCATCCGGTTAACCCATAATCGTTGGCCAGTCGTACGGTAAAGTACCGGAAACCGACCATCTGGACTACTCCAGAGATTGACAAATGTGCCCTTATGTTTTCAGACATAATCGATCAGTCGCAAGGCCAGATCGACAGCTTCTTCGGCCGTCCCGGCGCGATGGATGGCGGGATCAACCTCCCAGGTTTCAATACCGACCACGGGTACGCCCAATTTCAGGCAGAAGGCGATCTCTGAGAGGGTGCCCGGCCCGCCGGCAATGGCGATCACCACCTCGGCGGTGCGGACGATCATTAGGTTCCGGGCTTCGCCCATGCCCGTGACCACCGGGATATCGATGTGCGGATTGGCCTCCTGGGCGTTGGGTCCCGGCAGGATACCGACGGTCGTTCCGCCGGCTTGCTTCGCCCCTCTGGCCGCCGCCTCCATAACCCCACCCAGCCCACCGCAGATCAGAACAGCACCCCTGAGAGCAATATGCCGACCGACCTCCTCGGCCATCCGGCCGATCTCTTCTGGACACTCCCCGGCACCGATCACGCCGATGCGATGTAGCCTCTTGGCAGCCATTCAGGACCACTAACAGAAACTGCCAGAGTATCGACTCTGACAGTTCCCACTATCGTCAAAACCGTTCATTTTTGGCGTTGCGGACTTCCCGATGGTCGGGGCGGGCGGATTTGAACCGCCGACCTCATGCTCCCGAAGCATGCGCGCTGACCGGACTGCGCTACGCCCCGAATCCTGTTTGAAAATATACAACAATCTTAAGGGAAGAGCAAGATTAAGTTTCACATGCCGCTATATTATGACATCGTAAAAGTTTGCTTTTTTAGCCAGCTTTTTTCATGTGCCGCCATCGCAATTGCCAGGAGAAGCCCGGGGTGAGGGTGACGGTGACGGTCACGAAGCCCGCCCGCCTGCTGCGAAGCGGGCAGGTATCGGTTACGGTCCATGGTGACGTCAATATAAGACGAATACCATCACCGAAAGACGAAACGGGCCCCGTTAAATGATTGGTTCAGCTAACATCCTCTTCCGAGAGCATCTAAAGAATCAACGCCCTGCTATCTCCTGCTTGGTCATCTCTTATTTAACGGGGCGGGCATCGTAACCCCAACCCAAAAACGATTTTGGTTGCGGCTTTGCCGCACTGCGAATAACACAGAGCACAGAAGTTCAGCCTCCAAGACCGAAGACTGAAATAACCCCCAGCGATGCCAGAGTGACCACGACGCCGGCGATGAGGATGCCCCCAAGAACAGCCGGCAGGGCATACGAGAACCGGATGCCGAAGATGAAAGCGGCCACAGTCCCGGTCCAGGCACCGGTGACCGGAAGGGGGATAGCCACAAAGAGGACCAGACCGAGGGCCTCGTATCGCTCCACCAATCGGCCTCGCCTCCTGGTCCGGGCAAAGAGCCAACTGAAGAACCCGTCGAAGATCCGATAGCGCCGCAGCCAGTTGGAGGCCGGCTCCAGAAAGAGAAGCAGCGGTATGACCGGAACGAAATTTCCGGTCACAGCCCAGAGATATGCCTCGGGCCAGCCCATACCGCCCCCGATGGGCGGCCGGGCCAGAGCCCACGG
>JBHIER010000158.1:0-7407 GCA_046760705.1 bacterium | reverse complement strand
GTAACTGTTGCCGGCACGAAGAAGGTGCACAGTTCCGGACTGTCGACAACGTTGCACAATATTCCTCTCTCCTGAGCTTCCCTGAAAATGAGTTCGTTCGTCGCCCAGGAGTTTGTGGCGCCGATAACCAGAAAGTAGTTTTCCAGGTCTCCCCTTCTGTATTCTCTCTGGATGAGGTCCACTTTGCCTTTATCGACCAACTGTTGCAATCCCTCAGAGAGATCTGGGCTCAGGATGGTCACGTGGGCTCGACACGACAACAGAGTTTCCGCCTTTCTGGTGCCGGTGTTTCCTCCGCCGACGATCAAGCAGGGTCTCCCCTCGATTTTGAGAAAAACAGGGCAAAGATGGTTCATCGGTCTATCTGGCTGAGCGAATTTGGTGGCTCTCAATTGTATCTCTCCCAAACCTCTCAGAGAGAAAAGTGAAACCTGCAAAAAGCGTGCCAGGGGCAGATCACGGTTGAACATAAAGAGCAAGACCCAAAAGTCTCAATGAGTTAGAAATGAATAGGCTGAAGGGAACCGCTTGCCGGGACCCTATGATTGTTTCATTTAGTAAACGGGTGTTTCACAAACGGAACGGACGATGAGAGGCCCCTGATCAAATTTGGCTTGTTTTCTCTGATCATTTTCATATATTGTCTGTTCAATCTTAGGGGAGGTTTTCTTATGGCAGAGGGTCTGATCTTTTTGCGAATTGTAGTCTCCTTTGGGTATCTGGCAAGTTGTATCTGCTACATACGTTTCTTTTACACCAAAGATCCCCTTTGGGGTCGCTGGGGGGCGAGATCCCTTGGAGGGAGTCTTTCCGTTCATACAGTTCTGCTGTTTTTTTTGGCCTTCAATCTGGGCCGTCTCCCTTTGGCGAGCCCTTGGGAGGCGCTTTCGGCCTGTATGTGGCTCTTTGGTTTGGTCTATCTTTTTTTGGAAACCCGGTTGAAGGAAAGGTCTTTGGGGGCTTTCATCCTGCCGATCATACTCATCTTACAGACTCTCTCCGGGGTTTTCATCGATGTCAACAAGCCACTCTCTCACGTCCTCACCGGGATATTTTTTGAGTTGCACGTTCTGTTGATGCTTTTGGCCTACTCAGGCTTCGCCATCTCGTTTATTGTCAGCATCATGTACATACTTCTCTCCCACGAGATACAGGCTCGGCATTTGGGGCTCTTTTACGCTCGCATGCCGTCGCTGGAGTTTCTCGATCGGCTGAGCGCTCAGGCTATTCTCCTTGGCTTTTTGGTGATCACCGTCGGTGGGATTACGGGTGTCATCATGGCTTCCAAAGCGTGGGGTTTCTTCTGGAAGTGGGATCCGAAGCTGTCATCGGTGTTTGTGGCTTGGCTCATCTATACCCTCTTCCTCCTCACTCGCTGGGTTGCCGGTTGGCGGGGCCAGCGCTCCGCCTATATATCCGTTGTAGGATTTTTGTGGGTCCTTTTCAACTTCCTCATTTTGAGTCATTTTTTTACTAACCTCCACACGTTCTAAGCCGCAGAGAGAGAATGTCTCTTATTGTGATTGAACTGAAAAGGTCGAAGCTTGACGGTTTGAAATTGGATGTGTCGCGCATTCTGCGCAATTTCGGAGGGCTCCTCTCTTCGGGTCAGATCCTGGAGGGCTTTGTGCTGAACACCTCCACCCGTTTTGAGGTGTATGCCTGGGTTGAAGATGAGGTCCAGGGTGAGGCAGCTCTCCAAAATTTTCTGAAACAGGCACTGACCTTGTCGGGGCGACCTTTCTCGACTCTCGTTCAGTTGAAGGCGGTGGATCATTTCTTCCGACTGGCGGCCGGGCTCTTGGAACAGAAGATAGGCGATGCGCACGTCCTCGAGGAGATGAAGGACGGCTTCACCTTCTGCCTCCAAAACGAATACACCGGCCCTGTGCTCAACAGGCTCTTCCAGGAGGGTGTAGATTTTGCGGTCCATCTTCGTCAGAGCACCAGCATCAGCCAGGGGGCTGTCTGCATCGAGGAGGCGGTCGTAGAGGTGATACAGAAGATCTTGACCGATTTGAAAAGCCATGTGGCCGTCATCGCCGGTGATGATGAGATCGGCAAATCGATCGCCCGGACCCTCATTGCCGGTGGTATAAGTCGGCTCTGTTTTACTCACCCAGACTTTGAAAAGGCCCTTCGGATCACCTCAGCCTATTCTGCGGAGCCACTTCCCTGGGACAGTTCGTTGAACTTTCTGAACGATGTCGATATTTTGGCTGTGGCCGCTCGAGATACCACCCTCTCTGTGGGCGTCAGACAACTGAAGAAGATCATGAGACGCCGGGGCAACAGGCCCCTGATCGTTTTTGACTGCGGGGCCAAGCCCTCCGTGGATCCGAAGGTGGACAACATATACAACCTCTTTTTTTATGCGTACCACCATCTGGACTCAATAGTGAGATTCAATCTTGAGCGGCGTTCTCAGGAGGTCCGGCGGGCAGAGAGGGCTATCGATGAGAGAGCCCGGGCTTTTCTCGGGTGGACGTATTCCAAAGGCCGATTTTGGTTCGGCAATATTTTGGCCAAGAGTCATCAGATGCAAAAGGTGCTGGAGATCGTTCACCGCATCGCCCCCACCGATATCAGCGTGCTGATCGACGGTGAGAGCGGCACAGGAAAAGAGCTGGTGGCTCGGGCCATTCATGAGCAAAGCCATCGGGCCGATCAGCCCTTTATTGCCGTTAACACCGGGGCTTTACCCGAGACGCTTTTAGAGAGCGAGCTCTTCGGACACGTCCGAGGGGCTTTTACTGGTGCTGTGGCCGATAAAAAGGGCCTCTTTGAAGAGGCCAATCGTGGGACCATATTTCTCGACGAGATCGGGGATATGTCCCCGGCTATGCAGATCAAACTGCTCCGGGTGCTCCAGGAGCATGAAATCCGCCGCGTGGGCGGCAATCGGTCGATCAGAATCGATGTCCGCCTGATCGCCGCCACTAATCGCAACCTTCTGGAGCTGATAAGGGAGAGGAAGTTCCGACAGGATCTCTACTATCGGCTCAATGTGATTCAGATCACTCTGGCTCCGTTGAGGGAAAGGGGGGATGATATTCTTTCTCTGGCCTCCCATTTTGTCCAGAGATTTAGTCAGAAAATGGGTAAAGTGGTCACCGATATATCTCAACAGGCGCGGGAGCTTTTGATGGCTTACCCATGGCCGGGCAACGTTCGGGAGCTGGAAAACGCCATGGAGCGGGCCGTGGCCCTGACCATCGGTTCTTCCATCACCCCCACCGATCTCCCTATCAATATCCAGCAGGCGTCCTGTTCAACCGCACCCTCTGCCAAGAAGAGCAGAGGAACCCTCAAAGAAGCGGTTCAGGAGAGCGAGCGAGAATACATTCTCAAGTCCTTGGAGGAACATTCGTGGAACCTGGGTCGCGCCGCCGAGCAGATGGGCATCGGTCGGACCACTCTGTGGCGCAAACTGAAGGATCTGGATATCAACGTTCCGAGGGAAGAATGAATCTCCCTCAAAGAGATGGAACCAAAACCGGACCAGTCTTTTGACCGCGGCGGCGTAGTTCTCCATAAAAAGGACTTGACTTTTGCAAAAAACGTTATATTATGAGCTGGCTGTTTCGGCAGACCGTATTTATCAGATTCGGAGAGGAGTTCTTATAGTCCGTGCTCTCAAAAGGAGGGAAGATGTTTAGGGGACTGTATGTGGCCATGGTCACACCTTTCAAAGAAGGAAAGGTGAACGAAGAGAAGCTGCGCGAGCTGGTCCGGTTTCACCTGGAAAACGGCACCGATGGTCTGGTGCCCTGCGGCACCACCGGCGAGAATCCCACCTTCACCTGGGAGGAGCATTTTCGGATTGTGGAGGTTGTGGTCGAGGAGGCCAAGGGAAAACTGAAGGTGGTGGCCAATGCCGGGACCTTTTCCACGAGCAAGTCTATTGAGAACGTGAAGAGGGTTAAAGATCTGGGGGCGGACGGAGCTATGACGATTACGCCCTATTACAACAAACCGACCCAGGAGGGGCTGTCCGCCCACTTTCTGAAGATCGCCGATTCGACAGACATCCCGCTGATGATCTACAATGTGCCCGGCCGGACCGGGGTGAACCTTTTGCCCAAGACCTTGGGCGCTCTGGCCGATCACGACAACATTGTGGCCGTCAAGGAGGCCAGCGGCAGCCTGACCCAGATGAGCGACGTCGTCCTCACCTGCGGCGACAAGATCACCATGCTCTCAGGCGATGACGGGCTGACCCTGCCGGCCATGGCCGTGGGTGGGGAGGGCGTCGTTTCGGTGGTGGGCAACATTGTGCCCAGGGATATGAAGGCCATGATCACCGCCTTCGAACAGGGTGACATTCGAGAGGCAATGAGATGGCACCACAAATTGTTCCCGCTGTGTGAGGCCATGTTCATCGAGACCAACCCCATGCCGGTCAAGGAGGCGATGAATATGCTGGGCTGGGATGTGGGCGATGTGCGACTGCCTCTGGTTCGCATGCTTGCTGAAAATAGAGCGAAGCTCAAATCAGTCTTAGAAGAATACGGCCTTTTGGAAGGGACCTCCTAAGAAGAAGGCGCTGCCATCGCTCCTTTGGGCGAGCCCCGACCTGAGAGGTGATTGAGCAATTTGCCCCATGGAACGCGGCCTTGGATAGATTGCCGCTCGGGGTTGTCATCAGCACGGGAATTTCCATTCCGCCCAGCGGTTCCTCCTCTGGATTGCATCCCGCGACTTGATCGGATGATCCAGGGGATACCCCGTTCATCCTCCCCCCATGTAATTATCTGTGTCTCTGCCCGCCCCGTGGCGAAGCTTTGCGGGGTGACTGTGCGGCGCATAATTTGCGATCAAAGAACAGTACAATTTTCAAAAAGTGCTTGACAAGGCAGACATTTTTTTATATAATTGTGGAAGCGCTTCCACAAATGGGAGGGATTGTGATGTCAGTCACTATCTACGATGTGGCCAGGAAAGCCGGTGTTGGTATCGGAACCGTATCGAGAGCCGTAAACGACAGCGGATCGATTTCTCCAGAGACGAAGGAGAAAATACTGGCTGTTGCCAGAGAACTGGAGTACCGTCCTCACGCATCAGCCCGCGGTTTAGCCCGTAGAAAGACGAACACCATTGGAATCATTGTTCCCTTTTTTACGGGCTATTTTTTTGTGGAACTGCTGAGGGGCGTTCAGCAGGAAATCTCCAGACACCAATACGATCTGATCCTGTACAGTGTCGATGAGACCAACAAAAAGGAGACGTTTTTAGAGAGAGCCCTTGAGGAACGGAGGGTGGATGGGGTGCTCCTCATCTCCCTTGAGATCACCGACAGGGATGCGAAAAAATTCATTCGCTCCCGGCTTCCCATCGTCCTCGTAGACAGTTATCACCCAGATTTGGATTCGATCACGGTTGAAAACAGAGAAGGGGCTTACACGGCGACTCAACATCTCATCCGGTTGGGTCACACAAAGATCGGCATGATCGATGGCCACCTGAAAAGCTCACCGGCCCGAGTCAGACTGGAGGGATATAAAGGGGCGCTCCGAGACCATAATATCGATTTCAACGGTGACTATCTGGTCATCAGCGATTTTGTCACCGGCGAGGACGGTTTCAATCAGGAGGCCGGCTATCAGGCGATGAAGCGACTATTGCGCCTGGGTGAAAGCCGGCCGACGGCCGTATTCGTCTCCAGTGACATTCAAGCCGCTGGCGCTATGAAGGCCATCAGGGAGAACGGACTGAACATTCCGGAGGATGTGGCCATGGTGGGGTTCGATGATATCGAATTGGCCCAATATGTCGGGTTGACCACCATGAGGCAGCCGATGTTTGAGATGGGTAAACTGGCCGTGGACAGGCTGGTTGAACGCATCTCAGGTGAGCGGTCAAACGGATTTAAGAAGGTGTTTTACACAGACCTGATTGTCAGAGAGAGCTGCGGCGCTTCGAGAAACCGTCGCGAAGACCTGGAAACACAGTTTCGGGAGGGGCAAGGATGAGGGTAAAAAGGGCGTTTTCGTGTCTTTCCGTGCTCACGCTGATTTGGGCGGCGGTCTTTGCGGACTTTGCCCTGGCCGGGACCACAGGAAAGATTGCCGGCAGAATCGTTGATGAGAAAAGCGGCGAGCCACTCCCCCTGACCAACATCATCCTCGAAGGGACAGCCATGGGCGCGGCTTCCGATATGGAGGGATATTATGTGATTTTGAATGTCCCCCCAGGTGCATATAGTCTCAGAGCGTCGATGATCGGCTATCAGGTGACACGGGTCGAGAATGTGAGGGTGTCCATCGATCTGACCACCACTGTGGACTTCCGACTGAAATCTCGGGTCGTAGCCATCGGTGAGGAGATTACGGTTACGGCCGAACGGGAGATGGTGGTGAAAGATCTGACCGCATTCACGGCCGTTGTTGGGGCAGAGGAAATGGAGGCTCTACCTATCACAGAGGTGAACGAGGCCCTCCAGCTTCAGGCCGGAATGGTGGAAAATTTGTCCTTGCCCTCTTCCATAATAGTTGAAATTGCCTACTGGATCGATGGAGTTCCGGTGACCGACGTTTATGACGGAAACACGGTGGTAGAGGTCAATAAAGACATGGTCCAGGAGCTGCAGGTGGTGAGCGGAGCGTTCAATGCCGAGTACGGTCAGGCCATGTCCGGCATTGTCAATATCGCCACCAAAGAGGGCAGCAACGAGTTTCATGGCTCCGTGACAAGCTATGGGGGAGATTATGTGAGCAATCACGATCACATCTTCACCGCTGTTGACAGGGTCGATCCGGTAGCCATTCGGAATATCGAGGGCAGCCTGAGCGGTGCCATCGTCAAGGACAGACTCTTCTTCTACGTTACTGGACGGGTCATCCATTTCGACGGCTGGCAGTACGGGCAACGGCGGTACAATCCCAACAGTGTGACCGCCACAATTTGGGGCATTCCCACTCAGTATTTGGAGGAAGTGGCCCCAGAATATCTCCCCTTGAGCCGCGTAATCGATGAGGAGAACGATTTGCGCGGCTTTCAATACGTTTTGGGTTCAAACGCCACCATGGATACATTTATAACGTATTTCGAACTGCAGCAGAGGCTCCCGGAGTACGCAGACGATCCCGATACGTTCGCTGTCTATTACCAGCGCCTGCGTGAAATCCATAAGAATGGGAAGGGGGACGATAAATACGTGCCGATGAACTGGAGCGAGAAGATGTATAACCAGACCAAGCTGATTTACATGATAACGCCTCAGGCTAAACTCTCTTATAACTTTATTTATGACGGCGTCGACTATCGGGACTACGACCGGATGTATCAGTACAACCCCGATGGTGATGTTGAGAGGCATCGTCGGGGTTACGTGAATATTCTGAAGCTGACCCACACACTCAGCTCCAAGGCCTTTTATACGCTGTCGGGATCGTACTTTCACAAACA
>JBHIER010000157.1:0-7410 GCA_046760705.1 bacterium | reverse complement strand
AACCTTCCTAATACTTCTCCCATTAACCCAGGCAGCCACGGTTAGAAAAACCCCTAAAATTGTAAAACCTCCCAAGATTGCCCCAATCATCTCTTGCCTCCCATAGTGACACTACCCATCGTAATTTGTACCATTGTGCTCATCTCCCATCACTTTGCCTACTCTGGAGAAATGAGAAAGTAGTAAGTCTCTGCCTCAGCTTCTCGCACGAGAGCGAGCGGCGTAACTGTACCTCTGGAGTGCAGTTCGAAACGCTTTTATCATTCTCTATCCTTCCATTTGTCATAGAAAGTGTTAAAAGATTTCATGCAACTCTACCGTTAACTCTTCGAGGATTAAGGACTCCAGAACATCTCCCCGGCTGTAAGTCTTGACCACCTCCAGGCCTGATTCTCTCAGGGCCATGACCTCAACCTCCCCTTTCTCTAACTCCACCAGCCAGTACTCCTTAACCCCATATTTGCTGTAGAGTTTTCTCTTGATTACCCTGTCCTCGTAATCAGAAGAGGGGGAGACGATTTCAATAATCAGGTCAGGCGCGCCCTGGATATTCTTTTCTGTGATGATGGGCAGCCGCTCCCTGGAGACAAAGAGCATATCGGGTTGAACAATATCTATTTCTGAAAGGACAACATCACAGGGGGCGAAATAGACCCTTCCCAGACCATTTTTTTCTACGAATTCATTAAGAATAACCATTAACTTTCTTAAGACGTCCTGATGATACGGTACTGGCGCGGGAACCATATAGACCTCCCCATCTATAATTTCGCATCTCTTGTCCTCAGGAAAATGGACGTAATCTTCGTAGGTAAATTTGATAGGTTTTGTTAGCAATGGTTGTTTGCGCATATCGGCCTCCTTCGGGCTCCGTCATTGCTGATGATTACCGCTGGTCTTTTCTCATATGAACCTTCATAGACTTCTTCATCCACGGTAACGGTGAGCCTTTCTTGCATGACGACCCACTTTGTAGGCCCTTAGCAATCAGTCTTTCGAGACAGTCGAATTTCACCCAGAAACCCACTGAACTAACAAAATTCGAAATGTGAGCTCCTTTCAAAGCAGCATCTGCCCCAGTGCATCGCCTCCTTTCGGAGTGAGTTTTGGTCAGAGCAGGTTGCTCCAAGTCAGGTTATGACAATTATAGTCCCTTTTTGGCCCTTTGTCAAGATCTTTTTTTTCGAGAGACAGGAGAATGGACATGCAAGCCAATTGCCAGCATAGGGACGGCCCCTGTTCCTACACATCTTCAATCCTTGAGGAAATCTACTTTTGGGCGATGGTGCCGAGAACGACGACGCTCCCCAGGCCGACGGCGAGAAAGTAGGAGAAGAAGCGCCACAAGAGCACGTATACGCCCAAAACAGCGGTGGGCATGAAGATGGCCATAAGTGAGGCGGCCCCAAACTCGGCCACTCCGCTTCCGCCGAAGGTGGGGCTGAAATAGAGGATGAATTGAAGGATGACCTGGATCATCAATACATCGGCAAAGTTATGGTGAATGCCTAATCCAGCCAGAATGGCACTGGCTGTGGAGAGGTAGAAACAGAGGGAGATGGCCGCCATGAGGACGGCCAAGATCAGCTTCCCCCTGGCCTGTCTGAAGTAGATGCCTATGCAGTGAAGAACCCGATCCAGTCCCCGTAGCCCTGTCTTCAGCCATGCCCTGCTTCGAAAAATCCTCCATTGGAACCGTTTCTCCAGCATCAGGCCCATCTTGCCCAGAAAACGTTTCGTCCCTCGAGGTTTGAAGATGGCCATCAGTCCGACGACAAAGGCGACCAGATAGATGAAGGTGACGAAGCTGAAGAGAATCTTGAGCCCGATGTACGTAATAAGCCCTTGATGGAAGATCAATACCCCCAGGCAGGTGATAAAAAGGATGACCTGGGTCATATAGTTTCCCACATAGCTGGCCACCAGGGCCTCCTCGAAGCCGACTCCGCCCCGGTAGAGGATGTAGACCTGCATGGGAACACCACCCATCCCGAAGGGGGTCACCGCCCCTAAAAAGAGGTTGCCGAGATTTGCCTTGAAGACGTTCCAGAAGGAGATGGTGGCATCGATGCCCCATCCCAAAACCTTTACCTTGAGGCTGTTGAACGCCCAGCTCAAGACGATGAGGAGGATTGCCAGCAGAATGTACCGCGGCCGGAGCTGCCGCAGACCGAGCCAGCTCTCCTGACCACTGGTAAGAAAGATGAGCAGGACGATGCTGGCTAAGCTGATGAGAATGAAGAGTTTCAGCCCATGCTTGATCGTCTGCCGTGTCAGTAACCTCTCCACCGATCGTCTCCCTCTCGGCAACACGCTGATGCCAACCGCTGCCATTTTGTTGTTGTTTTTTGCGAACAGACCACTATATTCTGACGCATTTTCTACCGAGGCATCCTTATGCCGAGACATCCTTATGCCGAGACATCCATACAAGGAGGTCTCTTTTTTGAGAAGCAGATCGCCTCATTAAGGACATTTAGCGTGCGCACCTTGACCACAATAACCCGGGCCTTCAAACCCGAAGATGGCGTGACCATCGGATTTCTGATCGGGCTGACCGGCCTCCTGATCACAGTTCAGGAGCAGGTACCTTCCCTGGGGACATATTTTCGAAACCACGCGCTCATGATCGGCCTCTATCTGCTCTTCCTGTGGCTGCATCACAAGAGCAAGACCCGGCTGACGAGATTTGCCCGCCACTGGTACCCTGTGTTCCTCTTCCCTGTCGTCTATCACGAACTGGAGCCGATCATCCATGTGCTCATCCCCCGGCTTCTGGATCCTGTGCTCATCGACATCGATCGGGCCGTCTTCGGTGTCATCCCGAACCTGTGGCTGGAGCGGATCGTCAACCCCTGGCTGACAGAGATCCTCCAGGTGGCTTACAGTACGTACTATTACGTTCCCACCTTCCTGGGCATTTTCATTTACGCCAAGGGGTGGGACCGGGCGTACCATGACCTTCTCCTGACCATGGTCCTCTGCATATACGGTTCCTTCGTCGGATTCCTCCTCGTTCCGACCCTTGGGCCGAGGTTCCACTTGGCCCATCAATTTACTGTTCCCTTGGAAGGGAAGTTCTTGGCCCCCCTGGTCACCCAATTTATGGACATCCAGAGCATAGAGGGCGGGGCCTTCCCCAGCGCCCATTGCGCCGTCGCTCTGCTGACCTTGGTCTTCTCCTACAGATACGTCCGTCCCCTCTTTTACATCGCACTTCCGCTCATGATTGGACTCTTCTTTTCCACCGTTTACGGCCGGTACCATTACGTGGTCGATGTCGCCGCCGGTATGCTTCTGGGGGGCCTCGCCGCTTACGTCTCTCCCAAAATCAACTCCGGGTGGCAGCGGCGCGCCGCTGCCACTCCCTCCTGAGACCTTCCGCGTCCCTCTCCCCTCGAGGTGCGGCCTGGCGACAGCCCCTCCCCAAGGGGTCCCCTTCAAAACTCAAACGGCCATCTCATAGATCCGGTACTTCTTGTATATCTTCGCCCCCATCCGCTCCAGAGCCCGTCTCATGAGCGTGTTATCCTCCAAGACCCAGGACATCTCCCCCCAAACGTATCCCTTCGGGACTCCGACTTTGAAACTCTCCACCCCGAACATGGCTGCGATACCCTTGTTCTGATATTCAGGGATGACGCCCATGGTCAGCACCCGGACACCGTCGATCTTTTTCGAGTACCACAGGAGCTTGAAAAGGCCCAAGGGGAACAGCCTTCCATTGATTCTCTTTAAAGCCTGATTGAGATCGGGCAGGGCCAGGGAGAAGCCGATAGGACGGCCGTCGATTTCGGCGAAAAGGACCAGGTCTGGGTCGATGATCTTCTTCAATTGACGGGCCATGTGAGCGATCTCCTCATCGGTCATGGGGACAAAGCCCCAGTTGCGGCTCCAGGCCGAATTGTAGACCTCCTTGACCCGCCGGATCTCTTCTTCGAAATCCCCCATGTTCAGCCTGCGGATGCGGATGCCAGCCCGTCTTTTGATCTTCTCTAAGGTCGCCTGAAGCTCATCCGGGGGCACGTTCTCCTGAGTCAAGAAGTAAGCCAGCAAGTCCCGTCCCTTTTTCAGCCCGAACCGGTCCATAAAATCGACGTAGTACTTCGGATTGTACGGCATCATGAAGACCGGACTGGAATCGAAGCCGTCGATGAGGAGTCCGCACTCTTCGTTGGTTGAAAAGTTCATCGGCCCTCTCATCGTATCCATTCCCTGTGCCCGAAGCCAATCCCGGGCTGCCGAGAGCAGACCACCGGCGGTGCCGAAATCTTGAAGAGATTCGAAAAAGCCGAAGAAACCCACCCTGTCCTTGTGGAAAGAGTTGTGATTGTCATTGACAATGGAGGCAATCCGGCCAACAACCATCCGGTCTCTCCGGGCCAAAAAGAGTTCCACACGGGCGTGCCGGTAGAAGGGGTTTCTGTCTGGATTGAAAAGGTCCTTATGAGTCGAGATGAGAGGCGGGACCCAATAGGGGTCATTTTTGTACACCGTCCAGGGAAAGGTAATAAACCGCCGCAGCCCCTTTTTGTCTCTGACAGGTTCAACTGTGGGCTCGTCCATCGGCATGGCTCACTGGGTGGAGATAGAATCTATTGGAAGGGTACTATCTGCCTTCGCAGACTGAAATCTGGGCCACAAATATAAGCCATCTAACTCTGAGCCTCCGTAGCGGCTAAATAACTCCCACCGCCTTGCCCACCTTGTGAAAGGTTTCCAGCACCCGATCCAACTGCTCATCGGTGTGGGTGGCCATGTAGCTGGTCCGGATGATGGCTTCGTGCGGCGGGACAGCCGGGCTGATGGCCGTGTTGGCGAAGATACCGCGATCGAAAACCTCTCTCCAGAACAGAAAGCAGTCTTCGTCCTCACCGATTCTGATGGGAATAATCGGTGTCTGGCTCTGGCCGGTGTTGAACCCCATGTTGTCGAAGGCCTCCTTCATCTTCCGCGTGTTTTTCCACAGCCGCTCCATCCGCTCTGTGTCGCTCTCCATAATATCGAGGCAGGCCAGCACGGTGGCCACCGCCGAAGGGGGCATGCTGGCGCTGAAGATGAGGGCGCGAGAGTAATGTTTGATATAATGGATGACGGGCTCCTCCCCAGCGATAAATCCCCCCAGCGAGGCGAAGGATTTACTGAAGGTGCCCATGATCAGATCGACCCTGTCACCGAGACCGAAGTGATCTGCGGTCCCTCGCCCATGGTCACCCAGCACTCCGATAGAATGGGCATCGTCAACGTACACTCTGGCGTTATACTTCTCAGCCAGCCCCACGAGCTCGGGCAGATTCACCACATCGCCCTCCATGCTGAAGACCCCATCGGTGACGATGATCTTTCCCACATCCTTGTCCCTGTGAGCCTCCAATACCCGGGCCAGATCCTTCATGTCGTTATGTCTGTATTTGATGGTCTTGCCGAAGGCCAGGCGGCACCCATCGACGATGGAGGCGTGATCGGAGCGGTCGGTAAAGATGAGATCGTCCTTGCCGACCAGGGTGGAGATGGCCCCCAGATTGGTCTGAAAGCCGGTGCTGAAGACCAGGGCCGCCTCCTTCCGGACAAAGGCTGCCAACCGCTCCTCCAGCTCCTCGTGAATATCGAGGGTGCCGTTGAGAAATCGGGAGCCCGTGCAGCCGGTACCGTAGCGCTCGATGGCCCCCACCGCCGCCTCCTTGACCTTGGGATGATTGGTCAGACCGAGATAATTATTGGAACCGATCATGATCATCTTCCGGCCATCGATGATCACCTCGGATCCGGCTCCGGACTGGATGGCCTTAAAATAGGGGTAGACCCCGGCAGCCATGGTCTCCTTGGCCCGCGTGAAGCTTCGACATCGATCGAACAGATCCATACTGAAACTCCTTACACCAAATTCATACAGATTTTTGACTTGTCCCCCTTCACCGGAAGTGGTATACTTATACGTGCCCGGGACCTCATCCGGTCATGGTCCATCCGTGGCATGCGGAATGAAAAGGGAGCGTATCTCAAAACAAGGGTTTAATATACGCATCACCCTGAGCAGAATCAAGAGAAGTTTTGAAAAAGTGGCAGGACGGAATGCGCGTTTTGGTCACAGGTGGCAACGGATTTATCGGCAGCCATTTGCTGGAGGCCCTGGTGGAGAGGGGATATCTGCTCCGCTGCCTGGTCCGAAAGACCAGCAACCTGCGCTGGTTGAGGGGCCTCCCTGTGGAGCTCGTTTACGGCGACGTGACCGACACAGCTTCGCTGCCCGAGGCCGTCCGCGGGGTCGACTATGTCTACCATCTGGCCGGTGTGGTGGAGGCCAAACAGGAGGAGGCCTACGACCGGGTCAACGCCCAGGGGACCGACCATCTCCTTCAGGCCTGCCTCGATCATGCCCCAAATATGAGAAGGTTCATCTACGCCAGCAGCCAGTCGGCCGCCGGGCCGAGCCCGGATGCAAGACCGGTGAAAGAGTCGGACCCACCCCACCCTATCAGCAGCTACGGAAGGAGCAAACTGAGAGGGGAGAGGATCGTTCTCTCATACGGAGAGAGGATTCCGGTGACCATCATCCGCCCGCCCGCTGTCTACGGGCCCAGAGATAGAATGACTCTCCCTTATTTCAGTATGGTCAGAAGCAGGATCAAACCCCTGCTGGGCCTAAAGCACAAAAAATACATCAGCCTCTCTTATGTCAGCGATCTGGTGCGCGGGTTCATTCTGGCCGGAGAGAGCCAGAAAGCCGTCGGGCAGATCTATTTTATCGCTGACGAGAGGGCCTACTCCCGGCCCGAGATCTTAGACCGCATGGCCGAGGTGCTCTCAGTCAAAGCTATTACAGTCCATGTGCCCGACGTCTTCGCCCATTTGTTGGTGGCTTTCTCTTCACTTCTCAGTCGTGTTGCTCCGTCGTCAGGCACCCTCTCCAGAGGGAAGGCGCGGGAATTGGTTCAGAGGTACTGGATCTGTGACGTGTCCAAGGCCAAGCGTGAGCTCGGCTACGAGTCTCGAGTCGGATTGAGGGAGGGGCTTCAGATCACCGCCCAGTGGTACCAGGAACACGGGTGGCTATGAAGAGGGTCGATCGGTGGCGCGACGATAGGACCGTCAACTGCATCCTCTCCTCCTCCCGGCTTCTGCACCAATGGTGGGCCAATATGAGCCCAGTCTCACTAAGCCTGACAAGGAGCTCTCTTCTCTCCTTAGTGCTCTAACTCATAAATACGGTAACATATTCTATGCGGCATACTTGAGAGTGTGATATTCTTCGGAAAGTCTGTGAAGCAGCCTTGACAAGTCTTTTCGGGTGAATTTCCACTGGAAAGGTTTTGCTATCTCTTGGTATCTGTCTTGGAAAGCGGAGAGCCTCGACTCGACTTCCTCAAGAGATTCGAAGTCATTCGGAGTGAGAACCTTTCGTTGAACGAT
>JBHIER010000156.1:0-7420 GCA_046760705.1 bacterium | reverse complement strand
TGCTCTGGATCAGAACTACCCGAACCCCTTTAACCCCAACACCACCATCCACTACACCCTTCCCAGCGTAGAGCACAGAGCGGAGAGCAATTGATTTCTGTGCACACCACCCTGAAGATCTACAACATCCTGGGGCAAGAGGTGGTGACGCTTGTTGACGAGGATAATGAGCCGGGATACTATTCGGTTAAATGGGATGGCCGAAATGCAAAGGGTGTGGAAGTTTCCAGTGGGGTCTATTTTTACCGCTTGGAAGCTGGTAGCTTTGTCAAGACAAGACGGATGTTGTTCCTGAAGTGATTTCTCTAGGCCGGGGCAGGCGTTTCCCATAGATAAATAAACATAAATTGTCACAGATCCGATGCGGTATCACTCTCCCACAGTGTCCAATGCGGTTGGGAGGGTTTTGGGTCAGCTTGTGCCTCTTTTGAATCAATATCCAGTTGCCGCCCCCTCCAGTCGCAGATCGGTGCCGCCGTAATAGATACCGGTCTCAGTGTCGATGAGGATTCCTTGGGCTCCACCCCACTGCCCTCCCACTTCAATCGTATGCCCTTTCTCCTTCAACCTATCGACAACCTCGTCGGGAACGCCCTGCTCGATTCGCAGCACGTCCGGCAGCCACTGATGATGGACCCGCGGGGCGTCGATGGCCTCCTGGATGTCGAGGCCATGGTCGATGATGTTGATGATCACCTGCAGGACTGTGGTGATGATTTTTGGCCCGCCTGGACTGCCGATGACGATAAAAGGTCTCCCATCCTTTAGAACCATTGTCGGCGTCATGCTGCTGAGGGGCCGCTTGCCAGGAGCAATGGCGTTGGCTTCTCCGCCGACAAGTCCGAAAGCGTTGGGAGCACCGGGCTGTCCACTGAAGTCGTCCATCTCATTGTTGAGAAGAATACCAGTACCTGGGACGACGGCCTTCGAACCGAAGGCCAAATTGATGGTCTGAGTGAGGGAGACGACGTTTCCTTCACCATCGATCACCGATAGATGTGTGGTCCCACCGGATGGTATGTAGTCCCTCGGGGTTCCGTGACCCATCACCTTCTGCACAAGGGAGTGGTCGATTTTTGCCCGCAATGCTTCTGCGTATTGCTTCGAGATCAACCCCTCGACAGGAACGTCGACGAAATCGGGATCGCCCAAGTAGTGGGCTCTGTCGGCAAAGGCGAGCTTCATGGTCTCGGCCATGAGATGGATGATCTCGGCGGAGTTATGGCCTATCGCCTTGAGATCAAATCCCTCCAGGATGTTGAGCATCTGGATCAGATGAACCCCTCCAGATGTCGGTGGTGGCATGGATATGATTTCGTATCCGCGATAGGTTCCTCGGAGCGGCTCTCGCAGGATCGGCCTATAGTTTTCCAGATCGCTTTTTGTGATCAATCCGCCGTTCTCAGTCATCCATTCCGCAATTCTCTCAGCGATTTCGCCGCGATAAAATGGTTCTGTCCCTCCAGTGGCAATGAGGCGCAGGGTGTGGGCCAAGTCCTTTTGAATCAACACATCTTCCGGCTCGGGTGGTGTTTTGCCGTCTTTCAAGAAGACCTCTGCCGATTGAGGGAACCGGAGGAGCTGGGGAAGAACCTCTTCTGCATATCGGCTGTACACCTTTCCGACTTTGGATCCCTTTTCAGCATAGTGAATGGCCGGCCCGAGAACCTCCTTCAGGGACTTTGTCCCGTATTCTTTTAAAGCCAAGGTCAACCCGGCCACCATGCCCGGCACGGCTGCAGCCTGGGCCCCGATGGTACTCCGTTCCCAAATCACCTTTCCATTCTTCACATACATATTGCGGTGGGCCTTCTGGGGGGCAGTCTCTCGATAATCGATGGTCACTATTCGCCCAGTTCTTGCCCGCCGGATGAGCATGAACCCGCCTCCGCCCAGGCCGGAGTGGTACGGCTCCACAACGCTCAGAGCAAAGGCCGTGGCCACAGCCGCGTCAACAGCGTTGCCGCCCCCTTGCAGCATCTTCAATCCGGCTGCTGAGGCCAGGGGATGGGCGGAGACGACCATGCCATTTTTGGCCTGAGCTGGTAAAGGGGGTGCGGCGATGGCGATCCGAATAGTGAAGAAGAAAACTCCGGCAAAGCTTAGAGAGGCGCGTAAAAGGGCCATCAGCAACGGAAGACTTCTTAATAGGTTACAGCGATTTATCGAGGTCTTTGACACTCCTTGACATCCCATCTTGTTTCAGCAAAAGTCGAAACGGATAGCCATAGACACAAAGAGGGGAGGAACGACTCCTACTCCCCTCAGCATTGCCCTGTGCGTATCTCAGTACTTTTTCATAGATGCAGACTTTCTGGTCACAGTCTGAAGGGTAATATTGATCCCCGACAGTTGTTGGCCAGGGGAAAGAGTGATCATATCGTCCCACACTCCGTTTCCGTTCGGGTCATACCAGCCAAAACCCTCACCGGCATCGATATAACCATCCCCATCCAGGTTGTCCCAAGCTTCAATCCACACCTCCATCGGTGCCTGCAGGTCGATGGTGATGGTGTAGTTGCCTGTGGTTGGATCAACTGAAGTGGGAGCCAGGACATAGATATCTTCAGTATGAGACGAATCCAGGAAGGCGATGGCGTTGGCCGAAAGGGTGTGGCCGGGCCAGGTCACTCTACCCGAGACTCGGGTTTGTTGTGTCCCCACCGGTGTCAGGGTGGCGTTAACCTGGGTCGTCTGTCCGGCGGTGACATGCACGGTTTTTTGCCAATCCAGGTAACCGGTCAGGGTTAACTTCACCGTATGATCTCCTTCAGGGACATTCTCAATTGTCAGGGGTGTCTGATGGTCGAGATCTTCTCCGTCCAGAAAAACCTGGGCACCTTGAGGATTGGAATCGATGACCAACGTTCCTGTTTGGGGTCCCCCAGATGCTTGCACGAATGCAGCGACAAAATTATGCCATGCAGTCTCTGAGAATGATAACTTTGCATAATTGGCAGAATCCGCTGCAGTATAATGCTGTCTTGAAACAGGAAAGTATAAGGAAAGCCCATTACGCGGATACTGAACATTGCCCTTTTTGAAGGGAACGGCACCGACTATAGCATTTTCTAATGCTTCGGCCGCAGTCACAATTCTGGGGACCTGGCTAACATCCGGTTCTTGTTTCACCTTACTGACAAATTCTTTCAAATCAACAAAATCAGGTGCATTTGGTTCAACGTAGCACATATTTCGTGCATTCTGAATACCCTCTCCATATGTGCCTACTAGCAGATAAGTCAGAAGGTCATTAAGAGTTGCCCCTAAATGGTTCACCTTTGACAGGTCTATACTTGCAGTAACTACTTCCTTAGCCGCAGCCACTCCCGCATTATAGATTGCCTTTGCTATGTTCTCAGCCAGCTCTTTTGCATCCGTATCGGGATTCGCTACAAGGGATGTAAGCCATTCTTTATAACCAATATCGATGGTAGCCCAAGTGACATTTTGGGAAGCAATCATGTAATTTGCAAATTCCCTAATTTCATATGCTACCTCGAACATACCCATAAGACAGGCATCAAATGCGATGATGTCAAACTTTTTACCAGTAGAAGAAAGAGCAGATCTTAGCTCGGGCATAGTTATGCATGCTCCACCCTGAGGATCTTGGATTTCATCCCAGCAAACTCCCCTCCATCCTCCACCATGGTCAGCAAGGATAAGCATGTAATGTTGGGCCTCGTACTCCTTTTTTCCCAAAACATAGTTGATGAACTCTGCAAGAACGTTGCCGTCTGACATGTCTACTGATCCCATGTCTTTCAATTCCTTTGAGCTTATTGTATCTACAGGTTCATCTAAGTGTTTCTCCACGTAGTAGTATTTGGCCACACCGCCTGTCTTCTTGGAAGATACCATAACAATGATATTTACATCATCGGTAGAACCCACTTCCTCCATGTCCTGCACCTTGGTAATGAAAAAGGAGCCAACTGGCGTTTCGTCTAAATAGCAGTTGCCATCGATGTAGCCGAGAATGGTCCATTTGGCCTGGGTTTGATCCGGGCCCGTACCCTTATCTTTGCCACATTCGACGAGGAGAAATAGGGAGCTCAGACCCAGGATCGACAGGCTCACCAGATAAACACGAAGCTTTTTCATGTGTACATACACCTCCTTAAGGAAATGAGTTGATCGAATCTTTCCTTCTTGAGAAAGAAGTCACATGCACACAGCCATTACGAATATAGTCTTTACATGGTACAGAAGTCAAGAGAAAAATTGAGTACAAAAGTTGATAAAAAGTCTTTTCTTTGGCGAAGGAAGATCCGATCCTTGAAGTGACAACAGCAGTCATTTTTCGGCGTCAATGAGTAATCGGGAAAGTGACATATCCCTGAGGCATGAGAGAGATGGCTGGGTTCGGGGCCAGCAACTGGTAGGCTTTCTGCAGCGCCTGGTCAATCGATTGGGCAGGAATAAAGCGCAGCCGCCTCACCAATTCTGGTTTGATAGAAGAGACGAAAATGACACGCACTTCCTGGGTTTTCAAGAGAGTGGTATACCAGTTGTGACCAGCCACCTCGAAGCGTCGCCGCAGCCTTCGCTCTATCTCCTCAGTCGATTCGATCTTCACCCACTCCATATAGCCATCCGGGCCGACCCCCTCCCTACATTCGGCCAGCACGATGATGACCCCACCCTTTTTGACCGCGTAGTAGGCGTTGTCGAAGGCCTTGTGGGCCTGATAGTAGTTGATGTCCTTTGGGTACCCACCGGCACTCACTATGACAAGATCGGCCTTCTCCTGGATTGGACAGCCGAAGAGACTCTCGACAAACCGGCACCCACTCTCGTGGGCAGCGTATGGGTCTCCGGCGAAAACGTTGAGGACATCCTTCCCGCCATTGAGGACGAGATTGACCGAGAAATCGGGGTTGAGCATCCCACAGGCCTCGACCATATCCTCGTGGACCGGGTTGTTCTTCAACCTGCCTGAGCAGGCGTTGGGATTGTGACCAGTTCCGGATTCAGGATTGAGGAGGAGTTTGTGGTTGGCTTGAATGGTGTCGTAGGAGGAGATGCCCGGCACGACGCCCTTTCTCCCACCAGAAAAGCCTGAATAGTAGTGGTAGGTGATCAAACCGGCAAGAATTACTCTGTCCGCCTCCACAACCCTTCTATTCAATTCAACCGGCGTCCCGCGGCTGCTCGTTCCGAGGGGGACAAAGTCTCCTTGATCCTCACAGAAACTATCGAAATACCGAATCCGTCGGGCCACCGTCTCCCCAAGAATCTGTTTTTGCTCCTCCCCGGTGTGGCGGCGGTGTCCGCCCAAGGCGAAGATGGCGCTCACATCTTCATCAGGTATGCCAGCACCGTTGAGCTCGGTGAGGATTGCCGGCAGGACGCGTCGGCCGGGAAAAGGGCGGGTGATGTCGGGAAGCACAATGGCCACCTTCTCCCCGGGCTTGCACTTCTCTCTCAATGGTGGGGATTGGATGGGGCTCGTCAGGGCCTGTTGAACAGCACTTTCCACGTCGGCTATTCCCTCAGCCTTTCGGGGGACAATCTCACCAATAATCCGCTTCTCGGGCAGAGAGAATGTGACGCCTCCTCGGCCGTAGGAAAAACGAAACTCTGACATGGATGAGTGCCTCAAGATATCCAGTCCATAGGTAACCCTCATTACTCTAAGTCTATGTATACCCTTTTCATAACCACCTTCTCCAGGGGGTTGTCCTTGTTATCCCTGGGGACACTGACGATCCTATCCACCACATCCATCCCTTCGATCACTTGGCCAAAAACGGTATATTGCCTATCCAAGTGGGCCGCTGGCGCGACGCAGATGAAAAATTGGCTGCCGGCACTGTTGGGATCTCGGCTGCGGGCCATAGACACTGTCCCTCGAAGATGGGGACGGTCATTAAACTCGGCATTGATGGTATATCCCGGCCCGCCCCTACCGTCATTGGACCGGTCCTCGTCCTTACTCAAGGGATCGCCACCTTGAATCATGAATCCAGGGATAACCCGATGAAAAGAGGTGCCATCGTAAAATCCCTTGCTGGCCAGCTTCTTGAAATTGGCCACATGATTAGGGGCATCCTGGTCAAAGAAACGAAACACAATCCTGCCGAAATCGGTCTCTATGACGGCCCTCTCTTCCTTTCCCTTCTCGGCCGTTGGTTGCTCACCCTCTTGCCCCTTCTCAGTCGATTGACCTTCGGCCTTTC
The DNA here is from genome assembly GCA_046760705.1 of bacterium. Classification (GTDB taxonomy): domain Bacteria; phylum JBHIER01; genus JBHIER01. Next base: position 1,235 of record JBHIER010000156.1, on the reverse strand, counting down.
CCTCAGTCTCCGGTTGATCGGCTCTCTCTTGCTTGGGGGAACAGCCGAAGAGGGCAACAGCAAAGAGGGAGAAGATCAAAAACATCGAGAACATCTTCTGGCTCAACATAGCTCCTCCTTTCAGACAGGACGCAGTGAGCAGTCGCACACAAAATGGCAGTGAACCCGTATCAGAGCGAGAGTCTTCCTTCCAGCGGCCTAATTATACGAAATATTGGTTCCTTTGTCAAGCGAAAAAAGTGGGCCACAGCCACAACGAATATGTCTCGTCGTCTCGTCCCACTTTCCGCTTGCTTTTCGATATTTAGATGAGTAATTTAAGAACCATCATCTGAGTCCGGGAGTAGTTGATACTGGCAACGACAGAAACATGCGTTTACCCTGTGTGGATGCGCGGGGGATTCGCACTGATCACAAATGGATTTCGAGGTGATCGTTGATTCATATCTTACGCCAAAAAGCGACACGACAGCAGATTGAAGAAATGCTGGAGGAACTAGGCTTGCTCATCAAACTGGCTGTGGACATTCGGCGTAATATCCTCGCTGGTGGCGGTCAAATGCACGCCGATTGCGAAGGGGTTCTCCTTGAAGATGGCAGTCGTCAGGAGGATATTTGGGGAGCCGATTGGATTCCTGCCACCCAAGCTGCTGAGTTCGAAGCTCTCATCAATATCCGTCCAAATCAGCAGAATTATTCTATGACGATACAAGACTCCGCTATCAAACGGAGGGTTGAAATTGTTGTGAGGCAACTTTTGGAGGGTGTATGACCAAACTCGAGAAGCTCCGTTCAAGATACATGCACGATCCCATACCCGTCCGGCTCGGAGGATTGGCAGCAAACCTGGCGCGTGTGGCCAGTTTTTCAAAGCACCCCGGGCATCAGGAGGTTGTCTCGAATATTTTGCACGAAAGCAGATGGTTGATAGAATGGACTGCGACGCAACTTGAAATTCAAGAGACTGCAGAATTGGCAACACTACAAATCCAACTGGCGGTCTGGGATCTCCAATCCCGCTACCAATGGCAAGACGAAACCTGGCGATTTGCACTCGCAGAGAAGGCAAACCGATGGTCACGACGCATACTTGAGATGTCGGGCTTGCTGAAATCAAGCTAAGACCATCAATTTTCTTTACAATTATGATCGGCAAAATCGTATCACATTACAAGATCCTCGTGAAACTCCCGATTTTCATCGGGACAGGTCGGCGAAGGTGGCATGGGCGTGGT